>PWYF01000153.1 GCA_003567955.1 Thiotrichales bacterium | reverse complement strand
CGGTGGGCGAGTTCTATTCGGTAGCGGTGACCAACAACCACCAGCAGGCCGACACCGGCACCAAGATGATCCACATGGGCAAGAACACCCGCAGCACCATCGTCTCCAAGGGCATTGCCGCGCGCCAGGGCAACCAGTCCTATCGCGGCCTGGTCAAGGTGCTGCCCACGGCCTCCGGCGCGCGCAACTATACCCAGTGCGACTCGTTGCTGATCGGCGACCGTTGCGGTGCGCACACCTTCCCCTATATGGAAATCCGTCATCCGGGGGCGCAGGTGGAGCACGAGGCGACCACCTCCAAGATCAGCGAGGACCAGCTGTTTTACTGCCGCCAGCGCGGCATCTCCGAGGAAGACGCGGTGAACATGATCGTCAACGGCTTCTGCAAGGACGTGTTCCGCGAGTTACCGATGGAGTTTGCAGTGGAAGCGCAGGCGCTGCTCGGGATCACGCTGGAAGGCGCCGTAGGCTGATATGACTGACGACACAGGACAAGGGTTACAAGACATGCTGAATATCAAGGACCTCAAGGTCACGGTGGAAAACACGCCCATCCTCAAGGGGCTGGATCTCGCGGTGGGCGCCGGCGAGGTGCACGCCATCATGGGCCCCAACGGTTCGGGCAAGAGCACCCTGGGCCATGTGCTGGCCGGCCGTGACGAATACGAAGTCACCGGCGGCAGCGTGGAATACCAGGGCAAGGATCTGCTCGATCTGGAACCCGAGGAGCGCGCCCGCGAGGGGCTGTTTCTGGCCTTTCAGTATCCGGTGGAAATCCCGGGCGTGAACAACACCTATTTGCTCAAGGCGGCGCTGAATGCCGTGCGCAAGCATCGCGGCGAGTCTGAAGTGGATGCCGTGGAGTTCCTGCAGTTGATCAAGGACAAGATGAAGATCATGGACATGGACGAGAGCTTTCTCAGCCGCGGGGTCAACGAGGGCTTCTCCGGTGGCGAGAAAAAGCGCAATGAAATCCTGCAGATGCTGGTGATGGAGCCGAAGCTGGCGATTCTGGATGAAACCGACTCCGGCCTGGATATCGACGCCCTCAAGGTGGTGGCCGAGGGCGTCAACGCCCTGCGCCGGGAGGATCGCTCGATTGTGCTGATTACCCACTATCAGCGGCTGCTCGATTACATCAAGCCGGATCATGTGCATGTGCTCTCCGGCGGCAAG
Organism: Thiotrichales bacterium; assembly: GCA_003567955.1. Taxonomy (GTDB): domain Bacteria; phylum Pseudomonadota; class Gammaproteobacteria; order UBA5335; family SLRW01; genus SLRW01. The sequence goes on along the minus strand of PWYF01000153.1, from coordinate 4,461 downwards.
ATCGTCAAGTCCGGCGATCACACCCTGGCGCTGGAGCTGGAAGAACACGGTTATGACTGGCTGAAAAAGGAGGCCGCTTCGGCATGAGTGGCGAACAGTCCAATTCCGCGCGCAACTACGAGCTGGCCCACGCCGAGGTCGCGCATCAGTTGCCCTCCGGCGGCTGGCTGGACACCTTGCGGCGCGAGGCGCTGGCGCGCTTTGGCCGCCAGGGCTTCCCCACGCGCCGCGACGAGGACTGGAAATACACCAGTCTGAAGTCCATTGAAAAGCAGCGCTTTGTGCCGGCCACCGGCGCGGGCGCCGAGCCCGATGCCGCCTGGCTGGACCAGTGCCGCATCGAGGGGCTGGAGGCCATCCGGCTGGTGTTCGTGGACGGCTTTTTTGACGCCGGGCTGTCGGCTATTGGCGAGCTGCCGGAAGGCGTCCGGGTGCAGAGCCTGGCGGCGGCGCTGGCGGATGAATCCGAACCGCTGAAGGGCCGGCTGGGCGCGGTGGCCGATGAGGATATGCACCGCTTTGCCGCGCTCAATACGGCCTTTGTGGCCGACGGCGCCTGGCTGCATGTGCCGGCCGATGTTGAGCTTGAAAAACCGGTGCATCTGCTGTTTGTGACCACCGCCGATGACACGCCACGGCTGGTGCAGCCGCGCGTGCTGGTCAGTGCCGGGCGTCACAGCAAGCTGACGCTGATCGAGCACTATGCCGACCCGGCGGGCGCCAGCGCGTTTACCAACGTGGTGACCGAAATAGACGCTGGCGAGGGCGCGCGGGTGGAACATTACCTGCTCCAGGAGCATGACAGCGCCGCGTATCACGTGGGCAGCGTGCATGTGGCGCAGCAGGCTGACAGTGCGTATGTTTCGCACAACGTCAACCTGGGCGGGGCGCTGGTGCGCCACGACATTCACCCGCGCATGCTGGGCGAGGGCGCCCATACGGTGATGAACGGCCTGTTCCTGGTTGGCGACGGCCAGCACGTGGATAACCACACCCGCGTCGATCATGCCGTGCCCCACACCGGCAGCGACGAGTATTACAAGGGCGTGCTGTGGGGCAAGGGCCGGGCCGTGTTCAACGGCAAGGTGATTATTCACCGTGATGCCCAGAAAACCGATGCCAGCCAGTACAACGGCAACCTGCTGCTCTCGCCCATGGCCGAGATCGACACCAAGCCGGAGCTGGAAATTTACGCCGATGATGTGAAGGCGGCACATGGCGCCACGGTGGGGCAGCTCGACGAGGATGCGCTGTTTTACCTGCGCAGCCGGGGGCTGGATGCCCGCGCCGCCCGCGAGGTGCTGACCTTTGCCTTTGCCGGCGATGTGGTTGCGCGCATGGGTCTGGCGCCGCTGCGTGAGCGGCTGGAAGCCGCGATTGCGCAGCGGCTTCCGGGAGGCGGACTGGCATGAGCGCGCCGCACGTTCAAACGCCGGCCAATGGCACGCCCGCACTGGATGTGGCGCGCCTGCGCGAGGATTTCCCCGTCCTGCACCAGCAGGTCAACGGCAAGCCGCTGGTGTATCTGGACAATGCCGCCACCGCGCAAAAACCGGCGGCGGTGATCGAGGCGATCAGCCGCTACTACCGCGAGGACAACAGCAATGTCCATCGCGGTGTACACACCCTGAGCGAGCGGGCCACCGCGGCCTATGAAGGCGCGCGGGAGACCCTGCGCGAGTTTCTCAACGCCGCCTCGACGAAGGAAATTATCTTTACCCGGGGCACCACCGAGGCCATCAATCTGGTGGCCCAGGCCTGGGGGCGCGCCAACCTGGGCCCCGGCGACGAGGTGCTCATCACCCACATGGAGCACCACAGCAACATCGTGCCGTGGCAACTGGTGTGTGAGCAGACCGGCGCCACCCTGCGCGTGGCGCCCATCAATGCGCGCGGCGAAGTAGAGATGGACGAATTCGAGCGCTTGCTGGGCGAGCGCACGAAGCTGGTGGCCGTGGGGCATGTTTCCAATGCCCTGGGTACCATCAACCCGGTGGCCCGCATGATCGAGCTGGCCCATGCCCATGACGCGCTGGCGCTGGTGGACGGGGCCCAGGCCATGCCGCACATGGCCGTGGATGTGCGGGCGCTGGGGGCGGATTTCTACGCCTTGTCCGGGCACAAAATGTTTGGCCCCACCGGCATTGGCGTGCTCTATGGCTGCGAGGCGCTGCTGGCGGCGATGCCGCCGTGGCAGGGCGGGGGCGACATGATCAAGGCGGTCAGCTTTGACGGCACGGTCTACAGCGACTTGCCGTACAAGTTTGAGGCCGGCACGCCGCATATCGCCGGCGCCATTGGTCTGGCGGCGGCGGTGGATTATCTGGCCGGCGTGGGCCGGGAGGCCATCGCGGCCTATGAAGCGGATTTGCTGGCCTATACCGAGGCCCGGCTGGGCGAGATCGAGGGCTTGCGCCTGATCGGCACGGCGGAGAACAAGGCCGCGGTGGCCTCTTTCGTGCTTGACGGGGTGCATGCGCATGATCTGGGCACCATTGTCGATCATCACGGCGTGGCCATTCGCGCCGGGCATCACTGCGCCATGCCGGTGATGGAATTCTTCGGCGTGGCCGCCACCGCGCGCGCCTCGCTGGCCTTTTACAATACGCGCGAGGAAATCGACGCGCTGGTTGCTGCCTTACATGAAGCGCGCGAAATATTCGGCTGAACACACGAGGAACAGGCGTGGATCTGAAGGATCTTTACCAGGACATTATCGTTGACCATAACCGCAGCCCGCGCAATTTCCGGCGGATTGACCACGCCACGCGTATGGCCCAGGGCTATAACCCGCTGTGCGGGGACAAGCTGGTGATCTATATCACGCTGGCAGACGGTGTGATCGAGGATGTCAGCTTCCAGGGCGAGGGCTGCGCTATTTCCACGGCTTCAGCCTCGCTGATGACGGAAATGCTCAAGGGCAAGACCGAGGCCGAGGCCGCCGCGCTGTTCGATAACATGCACCAGCTGCTGACCGAGGATAACCACGGCGTGGATGTGGCCGAACTGGGCAAGCTGGCGGCGCTGGAAGGCGTGCGCGCCTACCCCACCCGGGTGAAGTGCGCGACCCTGTGCTGGCATACCCTGCAGGCGGCGCTGGAAGAGGCCGACGAGCCGGTGACCACGGAATAAGGAGGGCCCGACGATGATGCAACAAGGCGAGCCCGTACTGCTGCAGCGTGATGTGATGGCGATTACCATCCCCATGGGCGATCAGGTGGTGCTGCCCGAGAGCGGCGAGGTGATGATTACCCAGTCGCTGGGGGGCAGCTTTACGGTGTATTACGCCGGCAATCTGTTGCGTATTGCCGGGGATGATGCGGATGCCCTGGGCATGGAGGCGAGCAAGCCGCCGGAGATCGGCGAGGATGCCGATGATGATGAAATCGAGGACATCGTCTGGGAGCAGATGAAGACCTGCTATGACCCGGAAATCCCCATCAATATCGTGGACCTGGGGCTGGTTTACCGCTGCGAGCTGCGTGATGTGGGCGAGGGCAAGAAGGATGCGTATATCGACATGACCCTGACGGCGCCGGGCTGTGGCATGGGTGATATCATCGCCGATGACGTGCGCTTCAAGGTGGAGCAGGTGTCCCGGATTCGTCATGCCCATGTGGAGTTGGTGTTTGATCCGCCCTGGAGTCAGGAGATGATGTCGGAGGCGGCGCGGTTGCAGACGGGGATGATGTGACCCGGCGCTTCGCGCCGGGCGTTTTACGTTTTAGGTTTTAGGTTTTAAGACGGCACTGATGGATTTCTTGCACCCGGCGCAGGGAGTCCATCAGTGTTTTGTTGTGCAAGGGGGGCGTTATGGGGGCGATGCTGGAGCGGGGGGTGGCGCCGGCGGCGGTGCTGGAGGCACTTGGCGGCTTTACCGGCGGGGATGTGGACTGGCAGTCGGGGCGTGTGTTGACCGGTGTTTATGATCCGGGGCATGAGGCGCACGAACTGGCGGTGCAGGCCTATACCCGCTTTCTGGCGCACAACGCACTCTATGTGAATATGTACCCCAGCCTGTCGCGGCTTGAGCAGGAGGTGGTGGCTTCGGTGCTCAAGCTGCTGCGTGGCGATGACCAGGCCGTGGGTAATATCACCAGCGGGGGCACCGAAAGCATCCTGATGGCGGTGAAAACCGCTCGCGACCAGGCCCGGGCGAATCGCCCGGAGCTGCGCGATCCCCAGATTGTGGTGCCGGTGACCGCGCATCCGGCCTTTATCAAGGCGGCGCATGTGTGCGGGCTGAAGGTGGTGCAGACGCCGGTGGACTCGCAGGGCTTCCGGGCCGATGTCGAGGCCTTTGAACAGGCGCTGGGGCCGGATACGGTGCTTGCCGTGGGTTCGGCGCCCAATTTTTCCCACGGCACCATTGATCCCATTGAGGCGATGTCGGAGGCGGCGCGTGAACGGGGTATCCTGTTTCATGTGGATGGTTGCGTGGGTGGGATTTATCTCTCACTG
>PWYF01000237.1 GCA_003567955.1 Thiotrichales bacterium | reverse complement strand
AACGATTCGCGCGGGGCATCCTTGCCTCCTTGATCGGATATTTTCCTTAGAATGCCATTTTTGACCTCAAAATGGGGCTTCTAAGCCAATTTTTCGGCCAAATTTTGGCCCTGTTTTCTTCTATATCAGTCGCTTGCGCTGGTCCGACCCCGCACCTAGGCCCTCGCGCTGGAAGTCATCGGCGACGCCCTGCCCGGCTATCCCCAGGTTGAAGCCATCAGTCATTGGATCCAGCAGCAATGCCGCTTTGATCCCTACTCGGAAATGGCCCTGCTCAGCGCCTCGGAGTTTCTGGAACGCCGCGTGGGAGTGTGCCGCGATTTTGCTCACCTGGGCATTGCCCTGTGCCGCAGCATCAACATCCCGGCGCGCATGGTCGCGGGGTATCTCAAAGGGCTCGAGCCCATGGACCTGCACGCCTGGTTCGAGGCCTTTGTCGGCGGGCGCTGGTACACTTTCGACGCCACCCAGCCGGAGCCGCGTGCCGGCCGCATTGTGGTGGCCTATGGCCGTGATGCCGTGGATGTCGCCCTGATCAGCCAGTTCGGCCCCGACATGCCCCCCAGCGATATGCAGGTCAGCGTCGAGGCCATCGCCCCGCCGTCATCAGCCGGCTGAACAAGTCGTTACCGGCCCCGCCACACCCGGATTAATACCCCGCTTCTGCAACCGCCTCTTCATCGGCGACCAGCTCCCACCGGGGGAAGGGATCCTCGAAACTTGCCCAGCCATCGGGACCCATCGCCATTTCCTCGTCATTTAAAAGACAGGCATCCAGTCGCTGACGCAGGGCGTCTTCATCCATGCCTATCCCGATAAACACCATTTCCTGACGCCGATCGCCGTAAGGCTCCTGGAACATGGAACGAATCATGGCTCTCTGTTCAGGGTCCTCCGGCAACGCGCTTTCCGGCACCGAGGTCCACCAGAAGCCGGCAGCCTGGTGCGTCAATGCCGGGCCGGCCTGGGACATCTCACCCACATAATCCATGCGCGTGGCCAGCCAGAAAAAACCCTTGGCACGCACCACCGCCTCCCAGCCGGAATGAAACAGATCATTAAGCCGGCGCGGGTGGAACGGCCGCCGGCTGCGGTAGGACAAACTGCTGATGCCGTATTCCTCGGTTTCCGGCGTATGCTCGCCGCGCATTTCCTTCGCCCATCCAGGCATATTGGCCGCTCGCTGCAAATCAAAGCGACCGGTATCCATGATCTGTTCCAGCGCCACCCGCCCGTATTCGCTGTAGACGATTTCAGCCTCCGGGTTCAGAGCTTTCACCAACGCGGTCACCAGCTTCCTGCGTTCAGCATCCACCTGATCAATCTTGTTGATCACAATCACATCGGCAAATTCGATCTGCTCGACCAGCAAATCCACCACGGCCCGCTCATCGTCTTCGCCCGCTGATTCCCCCCGCTCCGCAAGCAGATCCTCGCTGCTGTACTCGGCCAGAATGTTTGACGCATCCACCACGGTCACCATGGTATCGAGCCGCGCCACCTGGGAGAGGCTAGCCCCGGATTCATCGGCAAACTCAAAGGTCGCCGCCACCGGCATGGGCTCAGAAATGCCTGTGGACTCGATCAGCAGATAATCAAAACGCCCCGCTTCGGCCAGCTTGCGCACTTCCTGCAGCAGATCATCGCGCAGCGTGCAGCAGATGCAGCCGTTACTCATTTCAACCAGTTGCTCGTCGGTGCGGCTGAGATTGGCGCTGCCATCGCGCACCAGCGCCGCATCGATATTGATCTCGCTCATGTCGTTAACAATGACCGCGACCTTGCGGTTTTCGCGGTTGTGCAAAACATGGTTGAGCAGGGTGGTTTTGCCGGCACCGAGAAAGCCGGAAAGAACCGTCACAGGTAGTCTTGTTTCCATTACGTTTAACATCACAATCAGGGTTGGAAGACACCGGCTTATTGCTTCGTCGCCGGCCCGTTTGGGGCAATTGCACCGACAGCCAGACTGGTGCAATATCGCTATTCAGGAATGAAATGTTATATTATAACATTGCAGTACTGCAAGGCTTGCCATCCACGGCTTTGACGCAGAGGTCAACGTGACAGCGCCAATCACACCCATCCAGCCGGACCACCCCCAACAGGCCGCGATCAGGTTGCGGCAGGTCAGTTGCGAGCGCGGGGGGCGCGAGCTTTTCAATATTGACTACTGGCGGCTCCCCGCAGGTGAACACGGGCTCCTCGAAGGCCCCTCCGGTTGTGGCAAAACCACCCTGCTACACCTGATCGCCGGCCTGGAAACCGGGGTTAATGGCGAAATCAACGTGCTCGGCCACGACCCCGGGCAACTCGGCAGCCGCCAGCGTGATCGCTTTCGCGCCAGTCACATCGGGCTGATCTTCCAGGATTTCCACCTGCTGGAAGGTTTGACGGTAGAGGCCAATCTGCGCCTGGGGGGCTGGTTGGGTCGCCGCGGCGATAACCGACAGGCAGCACGTGAGCTGCTCGTGCGACTCGGCCTGTCATCACTGGCACATCAATACCCGCACACGCTCAGTCAGGGTGAAAAGCAGCGGGTGGCTATCGCCCGCGCCCTGATCAACCAGCCGCCATTGATCCTGGCCGACGAACCCACCTCGGCGCTGGATGATGCCAACACCGATAACGTCATCGGGCTGTTGCTGGAAGAGGCCGACAGTCATGGCGCCAGCCTGCTCGTCGCCAGCCATGACAGCCGTTTGCGCAAGCATTTCAGTCACCGTATAGAACTGGCGGGCCCGCAATGAATACGTTCAGCCTGTCACTGTGGCAAGTTTCACGCCGCCCGCTGCAGACGCTCACCAATGCGTTGGTAATGGGGCTGGGCGTGGGTATTGTGGTGCTGCTACTGCTGGGCCAGGAACAGTTCCGCGACCGCATGACCCGCGACGCCGCCGGGATCGACCTGGTCGTCGGCCCCTCGGGCAGCCCCATGCAGTTGATCCTGTCTTCCGTCTATCATGCGGATATTCCTATCGGCAACATCCCGTGGGAGGCCCGCAACATTATCCACCGGGAACCGGCCGTCAAACGCACCATTCCGCTGGCGCTGGGAGATAACTACGCGGGCTTCCGGATCGTGGGCACCGAGCACGCCTATTTGCATCTCTATCATGCCGAGCTGAGCCATGGCCGGCTGTGGGAACACAGCATGGAGGCCGTGATTGGCGCCACTGTTGCCCGACAGACCGGCCTGGGGATGAGTGATCAATTCGAGGGCCGCCATGGCCTGGGCGAAGGCGGCCCCCGTCACGGCGACCATCCTTACAGGGTTGTGGGGGTGCTGGACTATACCGGGAGCGTGCTGGATCGACTGATCCTCACGCCCGTGCAAAGCGTCTGGAAAGCCCACGCCGGTCACGGCCACGACCATGATGACCATCACCACGATCATGGTCACGATTCCGGGAATGACCGGGACAAAGGCGACCTGACCGCTATTCTGGTGCAATATGCTTCGCCCATGGCCGCCACCCGGCTGCCCCGCGTGATTGATACGCAAACCCCGTGGCAGGCGGCCCGGCCGGCGCATGAAAGCGCCCGGCTGTTCTCCATGCTGGGTCCCGCCCTTGGCGCTCTCAAACTGTTTGGGGCCGTACTGATCCTGGCCTCGCTGCTGGGTGTATTCGCCCTGCTCTACCAGAGCCTGCAGGAGCGGCGCTATGATCTGGCCGTGATCCGGGCCATTGGTGGCGGACCGGGGCTGATATTCCGGCTCACACTGGCGGAAGGCTTGTGGATGGTGCTGGCGGGCCTCGCTGTCGGTTTGCTCACCGGCCATGCCGCCATCGGCCTGATCGGCCTGCTAAGCTCCGAGGGCCAGGCCATGGGGCTGAGCGGCATCCACTGGGCCAATGGCCAAACCATGCTGGTGCTCGGCATCATGTCCGCGGGGCTGCTGGTTGCCATGATTCCGGCCTGTCTCGCCGCCAGAACCAATGTCGCCCGCACCCTGCGGCGTGGCTACTGAACCGAAGACGGAGGCGCAAGGCAATGAAACTGACTGCCCACAGCCTGCTGGTAATCCTGTTGCTTGCACTGTACCCCGTCGCTGGTCTGGCGGAACTGACCGACGATGAACTCGCCACCGAGCCCCCGCCGGAAGACGCCACCTTCGATGACTACGCCCATCTGGTGCCGGACACCCCGGAAGGCGCCATCAGCTGGGAGTTGCTGGGTAACGTGGAGCGACCGGAACCCGGCGCGGACCCGGATTACCCCGACGAGATCAAGGCTCTGGATGGCGAAACCATCCGCATCATGGGCTTTATTTATCCCATGCAGAACCAGGAACAAATGGATGAATTCCTGCTCACTGCCCTGCCCCCGAGCTGCCCCTTCTGTCTGCCCGCCGGCGCCGGCTACCTGATCGAAACCCACACCGGCAAGCCAATACGCTTTACCTGGGATCCGGTCCTGATTGAAGGGTCTTTTGAGATTCTCGAGGATGACCCCTACGGTCTTTTCTACCGCCTCCGGGATGCCCGACTGGTGGAGTGACCAGCTTCGCCAGGGTTTTCAGTTTTTCCTCACGCAAAGCCCGCTAAGCCGCAAAGGGGAAACACGTGATGGGTGTCCCGGCCAGCCGGTGTTGCTGACGCCTGCAAGAATCGTTACATTATAACGTAACGTTTGACCTGCACCGGAGTGCACCATGCTGCCTGACTTGCAAACCCCTGTAATGAAGCATTCAAGCTTCGCGAATCACGCAGGTGTCCTCGCCCATATATACGAAAACGGGATCAACCTCGCCGCCCACGAAGCTGAAGTCGACACCGACATCGAGTCCTTCGTCCGGCGCGAGGTACTGACCAGCACCCCCCTGTCCATCCAGGCCACCATTGAGGCGCCCGCGGCACTGCCCTCGCTGTTGCCCGATCACCTGCGCCAACATCCCGATGCGCATGGCTGGCTGTCGTCGCTGGAGCGCATCGCCACACTCTGGTTCGAGCTGTTCGGCGTCACCGCCGCCGGCGTCCGCATCACCACCCTGGACCGGGCCATGTGCCCGCGCTTTCATGTTGACCGGGTGCCGGTGCGATTGATTGTCACCTGGGGCGGCCCCGGCACGCAGTGGCTGGATAACCACAGCGTCGATCGCGGCTGGCTGGGCAAGCCCCTGCCCGCCGGTCAGGAAGACCCCCTGGCCGAGGCCGAGCCAGTCCATAGCCTGCCGACACAGGCTGTGGCTCTGTTCAAGGGTGAGTTGTGGCCGGATAACACCGGCAACGGCATCGTGCATCGCTCCCCACCCCTCACCCCGGGGGAGCGCCGTGTGTTGCTCACGCTGGATATGCTTTGACCCCGCTCCGCGGGGCGATATCAGTTTGAATTGCCGGGTTTTCCAGACGGACAACCCCCCTCCCTCAAGTGATGGATGTCCCCGTACCCCTCCCCGTACCCCAGCATCCATCACACCCCGACACCCGGGGCGTGACATGAATGCGTTTTGCAGAACTTATCCCACTTTCACCGGATAATTCATACCTGTTGACTTGACGCCGCGCAAAAAAGAGGAGATTATACCGATCATCTATGAGTCTTTTAATTAACTTATCGATCATAAGTGATTTTTATGCCTAGAGTAAAAAACCGCAATTATTCTCTCTATACCCGCGAAGCCTGCCGCTTGCTTGGGCTGCTGGTT
>PWYF01000168.1 GCA_003567955.1 Thiotrichales bacterium | reverse complement strand
GTGGCCATGGCTGGCGCGGCGAAGGCGGCGCTGGCAGCGACCAGGCTAACGGCGGCAATCTGTTTCATCGGTCGTTCCTGTTCTGTTTATCACAGTGCCGGCAGCGGCCGGGCGTGTCGGTTTTCAGTGACCGTGATAATAACTATATATTGGTTAAGGTCATTAAGGCAAATGCTTTATATCAAAGGTTTTTTGTTCTGGCAAAAATGCACCTGTACGCTCATGCAAGTATCATTCTGAACTGTTCTTGTGTCGGAGTCTATCATGCAGACGATCGAGAACCTGCTGGCCACACTGTCTGACCTGATCTGGGGCTCTCCGCTGATCCTGCTGATTGTCGGCGGCGGCCTGTTTTTTCTTTTTTATTCCAGGGGGTTGCCCTATCGTTACCTGGGGCAATCCATTGCTATTCTGGGCGGGCGTTATGACCGCCAGGATGACCCCGGTGACATCAACCATTTCCAGGCGCTGTCCACTGCCCTGTCGGGCACGCTGGGGCTGGGCAATATCGCCGGGGTCGCCATTGCCATCAGCCTGGGCGGGCCGGGCGCGGTGTTCTGGATGTGGGTGACGGCGCTGGTCGGGGTAGCGACCAAATTCTTCACCTGTACCCTGGCAGTGTTGTATCGCGGCTACGACAGCGAGGGCCAGCTGCAGGGCGGACCCATGTATATCATCCGCGAGGGGCTGGGGCGGCGCTGGTGGCCACTGGCGGCCCTGTTCTGTGTGGCGGGATTGTTCGGCACCCTGCCGATATTCCAGATCAACCAGCTCACCGAGGCTATCCGCGATGCCGTGCTGGTGCCGGGCGGGTTGCTGGTGGATGACGAGCGTTCGCTGGCCACGTTCAATCTGTTTTTCGGCGCCGGCGTGGCGGCGGTGGTCGCATTGGTGATTTTTGGCGGGATCAATCGCATCGGCCGGGTGGCGGCCTGGGTGGTGCCGATCATGGTGGTGGTTTACATGGGCTGCGCACTGGTGATTCTGGCCGTGCACTGGACTGATTTGCCGCGCTACCTGGGGCTGATTTTCACGGATGCGTTCCGCGGCGATTACAGTCAGGCCGCTATTGGCGGCGTGCTGGGTGTGATTGTGGTCGGTGTGCGTCAGGGTGCTTTTTCCAATGAGGCCGGGATTGGTACCGAAGTGATGGCGCATGGCGCTGCCAAAACACGGGAGCCGGTGCGCGAGGGTCTGGTGGCCATGCTCGGGCCGGTGATTGATACCCTGCTGGTGTGCACCTGTACGGCGCTGGTGATTCTGGTGACCGGCGCCTGGCAGGCGGAAGAAGGTATTGCCGGCGCGGCACTGACCGCGCAGGCCTTTGCCGAGGCGCTGGGGCCGGCCGGCCCCTGGCTGGTGGCGATGCTGGTGGTGGTGTTCAGTCTCAGCACCATGTTCACCTTCTGGTATTACGGTGCCAAATGCCTCGGGTTTCTGGTCGGCGCACGGCACCAGCACTGGTATCGTTATTTCTATACTGCGCTGGTGGTGGTGGGTGCCGTGGCCTCGCTGGAGGCGGTGATTTACCTGATTACGGCGATGTACGGCCTGATGGCCATTCCCACCATGACTGCCACGCTGTTGCTGGCGCCGAGGGTCATGCATGCCGCGCGTGATTATTTCTCGCGCACCGGCAAGGGCGGCTGAAGCCCGCCGGCAGTGTACAATGTGCGGCGCAAAGGCTTGGCGCTGTCACGGCGACGTGCTACACATAGCGGCGAATTCCCGCCCCGGCATGGCAGCATCTGCTATCACGTGGCCTGATTACCGGAGTTGAAGTCAGTGACGAAAAAATCAAGTTTCAGTTACGAGGATTTGCTTGCCTGCGGGCGTGGCGAGTTGTTTGGCCCGGGCAACGCGCGCTTGCCGTCGCCGCCCATGCTGATGTTTGATCGCATTACTGAAATCAGTGAGGATGGTGGCCCGCATGGCAAGGGCCATATGGTGGCCGAGCTTGATGTGCGGCCCGATTTGTGGTTTTTCGATTGTCATTTCAAGGAAGATCCGGTGATGCCGGGCTGTCTGGGTCTGGATGCCATGTGGCAACTGATCGGTTTCTTTCTGGGCTGGAAAGGCGGCCCCGGGCGGGGCCGGGCGCTGGGCGCCGGGGAAGTCAAGTTTACCGGGCAGGTATTGCCCGATGCGAAGCGGGTGACTTACCGGGTCGATGTGAAGCGTGTGGTCATGCGCAAGCTGGTCATGGGCGTGGCCGACGCCACGCTGGAGGTGGATGGTCGCCAGATCTATACCGGCAATGACCTCAGGGTGGGGCTGTTTACTTCAACGGATGGGTTCTGATCCGGCCCGGATCGGAAAGGAGGCATGGGCTCGATGAGACGCGTGGTGATAACCGGCATGGGGATTTGTTCCAGCCTTGGCGCCAATCGGCGCGAAGTGGCTGAATCCCTCAGGACCGGCCGCAGTGGTATTTGTCATAGCGAGGAATACGCCGAGCTGGGTTTTCGCTCGCATGTGCACGGGCCGGTGCCCCTTGACCCGGCCGAGCACGTGGACCGCAAGGTGTTGCGTTTCATGGGCGATGCGGCAGCCTTCAATTACATCGCCATGAACGAGGCGATTGAAGATGCCGGTCTGGGTGAGGATGTTGTCTCCAGTGAACGCACCGGGCTGGTGACCGGCACTGGTGGCGGCTCACCCAAAAACCAGGTGCAGGCGGCAGACACCCTGCGCGAACGGGGTGTCAAGCGAGTGGGGCCCTATATGGTGCCGCGCGCCATGTCCAGCACCACCTCGGCCTGTCTGGCCACACCGTTCAAAATCAAGGGCGTGAATTACTCCATCTCCTCGGCCTGCGCCACCAGCGCCCACTGTATTGGCCATGCCGGGGAGCTGATCCAGCTGGGCAAGCAGGATGTGGTTTTTGCCGGCGGCGGCGAGGAGGTGCATTGGGCACTGACCGTGTTGTTTGATGGCATGGGTGCCCTGTCCTCCAAATACAACGACACGCCCGAAACCGCTTCACGTACCTATGATGTCACCCGTGACGGTTTCGTGATTTCCGGTGGCGGCGGCATGCTGGTGCTGGAAGAACTCGAACATGCCCGGGCCCGTGGCGCGAAAATATACGGCGAGCTGGTGGGTTACGGCGCTACTTCCGATGGTTACGACATGGTTCAGCCTTCCGGTGAAGGCGCCGTGCGTTGTATGCGCCAGGCCATGCAGGGTGTGGATGCGTCCATAGATTATCTCAACACCCACGGCACCAGCACCCCAGTCGGCGATGTGCGCGAGCTGGAGGCCATCCGCGAGACCTTCGGTGATGACGTCCCGCCGCTGGCCTCGACCAAGTCTCTGACCGGGCATGCACTGGGTGCGGCCGGGGTGCATGAGGCCATCTACAGTCTGATCATGATGGAAGAAAATTTCATCGCCGCCTCGGCCAATATCAAAGAACTGGACCCGGCCGCCGAAGGTATGCCCATTGTGCGTGAGCTGCGCGAGGACGTGACGCTGAATACCGTGATGTCCAACAGCTTTGGTTTCGGTGGTACCAACGCAACGCTGGTATTCCAGCGTCTGCGCGATTGACCACCCGGCGGTTCAGGGATGAGCACTAGCGCGCCAGAGCAATCACGTCGGCGCTGGGTGTCACTGGCGCTGGTGTTGCTGGCAGTGGCCGCAGCAGTGGCTGTTTGGGATGTGATCCCGCAAATCAATGGCCATTACGGCGTATGGTCGGTGGTGCCGCCGCTGGTGGCCATTGTGCTGGCCTTCTGGACCCGCGAGGTGATCCCGGCGCTGTTCGCGGGCATTGTCACTGGTGGCATGATCGCCGGCCAGCTCAATATTGTTGATGCCTTCCTGATCCCGGCCATTGCCACCGAGGGCTTTGCCCTGATTCTGCTGGTTTACCTTTGGGCGCTGGGCGGCTTGATCGGTATCTGGAGCCGCACCGGCGGGGCGCTGGCTTTTGCCAACTGGGCCGGCCGCCATCTGACTTCGGGGCCCCGCAGCGCCAAATTGTTTGCCTGGCTGATCGGGCTGGTGTTTCACCAGGGTGGGACGGTCAGCACGGTGCTCACCGGCGCCACCGTAAGGCCGGTGGCTGATCGCCATCGCGTATCGCATGAAGAGCTGTCCTATATGGTGGACAGCACCGCTTCGCCGGCAGCCACGCTGATTCCATTTAATGTCTGGCCGATTTATGTGGCGGGGCTGGTGGTAGGCACGGTGCCGTTTATCACCAGCACCCAGGAAGGCATTCTGTTTTTCTTCCAGAGCATTCCGCTGAACTTCTTCGCCATCCTGACCCTGCTCATCACGTTGCTGTTCGCGCTGGAGAAGTTGCCCTGGATTCCGGGTCGGCGCATGCGTGAGGCTATCCGCCGTGCTCGCGAAACCGGCAAGCTGGATGACGATGACGCACAGCCCTTGAGCGCCGTGGATATGGGGGCGCCCGATGTGCCCGAAGGTTATCGCACCGGGCTGATTGATTTCTTTGGCCCGATTGCGGCACTGATCGGGTTCAGCGTCGTGCCCTTTATGGTCAGTTATTTCGTGCTGGGTCACCGCGAGGATCCCGCCTTCCCCATTGCCGCGGCCTTTGTGCTGGCGGTGCTGGTTGCGGTGATGATCGCCACGCTCAAGGGCATGCCGCTGCGCACGGTCATGGACGGCTTTATTGATGGCTGCAAGAGCGTGATTATCGGCGGCATCATCCTGATGCTGGCGGTTTCGCTGAAGGAGGTCGCCGAAGCCGTGGGGACGGCGGAATATCTGGTGGAAGTGGCCTCGGGACAGCTCACCCCGCTGATTTTGCCGGGTCTGCTGATGGTGCTTTGTATGGTGATCGCTTTTGCCACCGGCACCTCATTTGGCACTTATGCGGTGGTGTTTCCGATCGCCATGCCGCTGGCCTGGGCGGTGCACCCCGAGATGCTGTTCATGATGATCTGTTTTGGCGCGATCATGGGCGGCGCGTTGTTTGGCGACAAGTGTTCGCCTATCTCTGACACCACCATTCTTTCTTCCCTGGCGACCGGCTGTGACCTGATGGATCACGTCTATACCCAGATTCCGCTGGCACTGACCGCCGCGGGCCTGTCCATCGTCGGTTATACCGTGATGGTGATGCTGTTTATCTGAGTCGGCTCAGACCAGCGCCAGCCAGATCAGCCCTGCTCCCCCGACGACCAGTACCAGCCAGGTCACCACCGTGCCGGTGAAACGGCCAAAAGAGACCCCCTTGTGGCGGCTGAGCCCCCAGGCATGCAGCAGCCGGCCGAAAATCAGCCCGGTTCCGGCCAGATGCACGGCCCACACCGGCGCCTGGTTGAGCTCCAGCAGCAATACCACCAGCAGGCCCAGCGGCAAATATTCCTGGGGAAACGCTGATCTATTCGTCGCGCCTCAGGTTTTGCCAGAAAGTCAGCATCAAGGCACGACTTTGAAGGCGTATGTCGATACGGTGAAAAGTCGTAACGCCGAGGCTGACTTTCTGGCAAAGCCCCGAAGGGCGAATTCTGTAGCGCCCATCTGCGGCGTTGCCGTTCTTGCAAAGGCAACCAGCCTTCCCTGCGCACGGCGCCTTGCAGCTGGACGCTACAGAACTCGCTGAGACGTGACGAATAGATCAGCGTTTCCCCAGGCGTTACCCTGTACCCGGATGCGTTGTGTCAGTACCGC
>PWYF01000206.1 GCA_003567955.1 Thiotrichales bacterium | reverse complement strand
GAACCCGCTTGATTGATGTCCGAGGGTTCGAATCGAGACCTCAATCACGCCTGTGCCGACCGTAAGCCACGCAACTTGCGAATTAATTTGGCGGAGAGGGAGGGATTCGAACCCTCGGACCCCGTGAGGGGTCAACGGTTTTCGAGACCGCCCCGTTCGGCCGCTCCGGCACCTCTCCAATTCTGTCGTCTTCGTCATACTGCGGCACGCTTCGCCATCGAGGCTGCGCGCACCGGGGTCAACGGTTTTACTCGGCCCTTCCATGGGCCTCGCCCTGCGCTTCGCTTCGGGCCATCGCCGCTTTCGCGACGATGTTCAAATTTGTTCCAGACAAATTTGTCGAGACCGCCCCGTTCGGCCGCTCCGGCACCTCTCCAAAACTGGTTGTCTTCGTCATACCGTGGCGCGCAGACCGGCGCAATGTTAGCAGATTGATCCGGTATTCCGCAGCCGGCGTTTACTATGATTTCCCGGCGGCCTGTCGCCGTTCACGGAAGAATGCCCGCAACAGATCCCCACATTGTCCGCCAAGCACGTCGCCCTGCCAGGGCACCTGATGATTCAGGCCATTATCTGTCAGCACCTGGAACTTGCTGCTCACAGCACCCGCCTTGGGGTCGCTCGCGCCAAACACCAGGCCATCAAGTCGCGCGTGCACCATGGCCCCGGCACACATAAGGCAGGGTTCCAGGGTCACGTACAATACGCATTCAGAAAGCCGATAGTTGCCAAGCGCCTGACCGGCAGCACGCATGGCCATGATTTCGGCATGGGCCGTGGGGTCATGATCCCGGATCGGGCGGTTCCAGCCCTCACCGATTATTTTTTCATCACGCACAATGACAGCGCCCACCGGCACTTCATCCTCTGCTGCCGCTCGCTGTGCCAGTGCCAGCGCGTGCTGCATCCAGCCTTCGCGGGCGGCGGGTGAAATACGCTCCAGCAGACTCATTCCCACTCGATAGTCGCCGGGGGTTTCCCGGAGATGTCGTACGTTACCCGCGAGATGCCTTCAATTTCATTGATTATTCTGCGAGAAACATGATCCAGAAAATCATAGGGCAGGTGCGCCCAGCGCGCGGTCATAAAATCAATGGTCTCCACCGCGCGCAACGCCACCACATATTCATAGCGACGGCCATCGCCCGTGACTCCCACGGATTTGACCGGCAGGAATACCGCAAAGGCCTGGCTGACCCGGTCATACCAACCCCATTCCCGCAGCTCGTGGATAAAAATGGCGTCGGCACTGCGCAGTAGATCGGCATATTCCTTGCGCACCTCACCCAGGATGCGCACCCCCAGCCCCGGACCGGGGAAGGGATGCCGCTGCACCATGTCCGCCGGCAACCCCAGCTCCAGCCCGATCTTGCGCACCTCATCCTTGAACAGTTCGCGCAGGGGTTCGACCAGCTTGAGCTTCATGGTCTCGGGCAGCCCACCGACATTGTGGTGCGACTTGATCACATGCGCCTTGCCGGTGGCGGAACCGGCGGATTCAATCACGTCGGGATAAATAGTGCCCTGGGCCAGCCAGTCCACATCCCGTATTTTGGCAGCTTCCTCGTCAAAAACATCAATGAACAGGTTACCGATAATCTTGCGCTTGGCTTCCGGGTCAGTCTCGCCCGCCAGCGCATTCAGAAACCGCGTCTCGGCATCCACCCGGATCACATTCACACCCATGTGACGGGCGAAGGTGGCCATGACCTGGTCGCCCTCGTCCAGGCGCAACAAACCATTGTCCACGAACACACAGGTCAGTTGATCGCCAATGGCGCGATGCAGCAGCGCCGCCACCACGGAGGAATCCACGCCACCGGATAATCCGAGCAGCACCTTGTCCTTGCCCACCTGATCGCGCACACGGGCAATGCTGTCCTCGATAATGTTGCCGGCGGTCCAGTCGCCGGCACAACCGCAAATTTCGCGGACGAAACGTTGCAGTATCCGGCTGCCCTGGGGGGTGTGAGTGACTTCGGGATGAAATTGCAGACCATACCAGCCGCGTTCGTCATCGCCCATGGCGGCCACGGGTGCGGCATCCGAACTGGCAATCACACTGAACCCGGCAGGCACTTCAGTGACCCGGTCACCATGGCTCATCCACACATCAAGCAGACCATGACCCGCCTGCGAGGCATGATCTTCAATGTCTCTCAGCAACGCACAATGGCCGTGCAGACTGACGCTGGCGTAGCCGAATTCCTTGTGATCCGAGGGCTCCACCCGGCCACCGAGCTGAGCCGCCATGGCCTGCATGCCATAACAGATTCCCAGCAACGGCACCCCTGTCTCGACAACCACACCAGGCAGTCGCGGGGTCTGATCAAAGGTGACTGATTCCGGGCCGCCGGAAAGAATAATCCCGCTTGGCGAGAATTGCCGGATGGCATCTTCATCAGCATCACAGGCGTAAATTTCGCAGTACACACCAGCCTCGCGCACGCGGCGGGCAATCAACTGGGTGTACTGGGAGCCGAAATCCAGAATCAGGATCCGGTCAGCGTGAATATCGGTCATGCCATGACCCCGGCGGTTGAATACGGGCAAAACATTGTACGGCCGCGAAATGCACGCGATATAAACGCGAAATAATTGATCAGGTTCCCGCTATCGACAACGGGATCAATCTGTATCACAGCGGATGCTTGCCACTTACAGGGAACACAAGCCATTTTTAGCCGAGTTCATTTCGCGCTCATTTCGCGTGCATTTCGCGGCTTGTATACCTTGTTGCCGCTTATGACCCGGCCAGGTGCGCCGTCAGGACGGATCAATGCGGTAATTGGGTGATTCCTTGGTAATACTCACATCATGCACATGACTTTCGCGGATGCCGGCGTTGGTGATGCGCACAAATTTCGGCCGCGTGCGCATTTCCTCGATATCCCGACATCCGGTGTAGCCCATGCTGGCACGCAAGCCGCCGAGCAACTGATGAACGATAGCCGCCATCGGACCCTTGTAGGGCACGCGACCCTCAATCCCTTCCGGCACCAGTTTTTCAACTTCAGTGGCGGTATCCTGGAAATAGCGATCCGCAGAGCCCTGACTCTGGCCCATCGCCCCGAGTGAACCCATACCCCGATAGGATTTATACGAGCGCCCCTGAAACAGCTCAACCTCACCCGGAGCTTCCTCGGTACCGGCAAACAAACTGCCGATCATCACACAATGCGCACCGGCCACCAGGGCCTTGGCAATATCACCGGAAAACCGGATGCCACCGTCGGCAATGGCCGGAATGCCGGTTTTCTTCAACCCCTCAACCACATTGGCCACAGCCGTGATTTGCGGCACCCCCACCCCGGCGACGATGCGCGTGGTGCAGATAGAACCCGGACCAATCCCCACCTTGACCCCGTCCACGCCAGCCTCGGCCAGAGCCCTGGCGGCCTCGGCGGTCGCCACGTTACCGGCCACCACCTGTATATCGGGATAATGCTGTTTAACCCAGCGCACCCGCTCGATAACGCCACGCGAGTGACCATGGGCGGTATCCACCACGACCATATCCACGCCCGCTTCACTCAGGGCGGCAACGCGCTCTTCGGTTTCCGGTCCGGTGCCCACGGCGGCGCCCACCCGCAAACTGCCCTGGTCGTCCTTGGCGGCGTGGGGAAAATCTGTGGCTTTCTGTATATCCTTGACCGTAATCATGCCGCGCAGCTCGAAGTCGTCATTGACGACCAGCACCTTCTCGATACGGTGCTTGTGCAGCAAGGCCTCGACCTCGCCGGTTTCTGCGCCCTCGCGCACGGTCACCAGTCGCTCGCGCGGTGTCATCACCGTAGATACGGGCTTGTCCAGCTCGGTTTCGAAACGCAGGTCGCGGCTGGTGACAATCCCCACCAGATCCCGGCCCTGAACCACGGGCACCCCGGAGATTCTCTCGCGCCGGGTCAGCTCGATGAGATCACGGATGCTGGTGTTCGGCGAAGTTGTCACAGGGTTTTTTATGACCCCGCTCTCAAATTTTTTGACGATGCCGACTTCCCGCGCCTGCTGCTCGGCAGTCATGCTCTTGTGGATAACACCCAGCCCGCCTTCCTGGGCCAGGGCAATGGCCAGCGAGGATTCGGTAACCGTATCCATGGCCGCCGAGACCACCGGCACATTCAGTTCAATTTCGCGGGTTATTCGGGTACGAAGATCAACTTCGCGGGGCAGTATTTCAGAGTAGTCCGGCAGCAGCAGAACATCGTCAAAGGTGAGGGCTTCCTGGGCTATTCGCATTCGCCGTTACCACATCCATTCAGACAGCGTCGGGGAGGTGGCGCACATTATAGAGATGCGGAGACAGGCGGTAAAGGAAACAGCAATAACAGCCAGGCAGATGTTGGCTAATTTTTACTCGGTGTTTTCCTGGAGATCATTCCTGCCGCGGGGAACCCTGCCCCCCCTCGGCCACACTGCGGTTGACCTGCCGCAGGGCCCCGGCCAGGGTGGTGTGCACCGGGTCGACCCGCACCGCCGGATCCAGTGACCACTCCCAGATGCGCCCTTCATCCGGGTCCGGCTGTTCCCCCATCAGGGTGAAGCCGAATTTCTCCAGCACGTCACTGGCCGCCGTGGAGGCAGCCGGCGTCTGCACCAGCAGGGTAAGACGGGCATCCTGGCCCCGCGCCAGGCGGATCAGCTGCCGCACCAGGGTGGTGGCCACACCCCGGCCCCGGAACTCAGGGAAGGTATACCAGGCCATTTCCACCTGCTGCTTGTCGGGGCTACCACGAAACACACCGAAGCCGCGGCACTGCCGCCCTTCCAGCGCCAGATAGCCAACCCAGGGCGGCTCATACCCGAACTTCGCATAATGCTGGCGCATCGCCTGCAATATATGCGAGGCAGCCTCCGGCAACTCCGGCACATCACGCTCGGGCCGGCCCTCACGATTAATCGCAATCAGTTCCATCCGACGATCTTCCCCCGCATGCGGCTATTCCCCCATCCGCGTAACCGGCGGCCACCCCCGGACCAACCGGCTCATTTCATTCTTGTGCCGTTCGACCATTCAAAACAACAGGCCGGAAAACCGCTTGTCACGCCCCTGCCCCGTTATCAAGGCTGTCCCCGGGCATTTCTTTCACAGAAACAACCTCACCGCTGTCAAGCTCGACGCACAGGGCATCCGCCAACGAGGCCTCAATCAAACCGGCATAATCCGGAAACACGCGCCGCTCGATTCGTGACAGTGTGCCATGATGAGAACGAGTCCGGGGATTGCGGCTGATCAGGGCACAGCAATCCTTGTACGGCTCAATTGAAGCCTCATAGGTGCCGATACGTCGCGCCAGGGTGACAATCTCCTGTTTGTCCAGCCCGATCAGCGGACGCAACACCGGCATGCTCACCGAACTGGAATGGGTGGCAATATTTTCCAGTGTCTGGGACGCCACCTGACCCAGGCTGTCACCGGTCACCAGGGCGCCGGCACCACTGCGCAGCGCCAGTTGCTCGGCGGTTCGCGCCATAAAGCGTCGGAACAGCATCAGTTCATAGCTGGCCGGCCGCGTCATCAGTGCCGCATCAAAATGCACATAGGGCACCAGATAAAGCCTTGAGCGCAGGCTGTAGCGACTCAGATGCCGCGCCAGCCCCACCACCTTGTTCTCGTCTATATCCTGCTCACTCACCCGGTGGGCGGTGAAATGCACAAAATCCATGCTGCACCCGCGCCTGGCAAGCAGCCATGACGCCACCGGGGAATCAATCCCCCCCGAGAGCAGACTGGTGACATGCCCGGCGCTGCCCACCGGCAGGCCACCGGGGCCCCGGCGGCGCTCACTGCGAACATAAACCCCCTCGGGGTAGATATCCACGGCAAAGATCTGTTCCGGGGCATCCAGGTTGACCCGCTGCCACTTGCCCTGGTGAATAATGGCAGTGCCCAGCTGACGTTCAAGTGTCGTGGTGCGTACCGGAAAGCGTTTGTCAGCACGGTTAACCCGAATGGCGAAACTTTCATCGCTGCGCGCAGGTTGCCGCGCCTGCCCTTCAGCCAGAACGAGCGACTCAATCAGCGCGCAGTCAGGCGCGGCGCCATCCGGATAAAGCTGCTCTGTGCCCCGCCAGGCCACCGGCGTGATCCACACGGTGCCAGGCACCTCGGCGGCCGCCGCGAGTGCCTGTTCCAGCATCTCCTGCGCGGTCCCTTCAGGCACTTCCACGAACACGCGGTCATGATGCGAAGCCACGCGCCAGTCAATCCCCGCCCGGGTCAACCGGTGACGGACATTGTTCAGTAAACGTGACTTGAAGCGTGAATAATTGCGTCCCTTGAGGGCAATTTCACCGTAATTGATCAGGATGCGGTTGATTCCGGAATGCATCAATGCTCCGCTGCACAGGCCCGACAAGCCGCACAGTCTATCATCCCAAAGACGATTCCGAAGTGGATCAGTCCGGATTATCCCGGGACTCTTCGTCCGGGAGGGCGAGCACCTTGCCGGGATTCATGATGCCGCGGGGGTCCAGGCTGTGCTTGATCGACTGCATCAATGCCAGCGCGACCGGTGACTTGCTGCGCTGAAGCTCACCGATACGCAACTGGCCAATCCCGTGTTCAGCGGCGACAGACCCTTCAAATTTCAGCACCACATCATCCACCAGACGGCAAAGCGCGTCCCAGCGCGTCAGAAAATCCCGGCCATCCATTTCCGGGGGCTGCTGCAGATTAAAATGCAGATTGCCGTCCCCCAGATGGCCAAAGGCACAGACCCTCAGCCCCGGACAGGCCTGAGCCACAACCTCGCTGGCCTCACGCACAAAGGCCGGCACACTGGAAACCGGGACCGAAATATCGTTCTTGATGCTGGCGCCTTCCTGACGCTGGGCCTCCGGTATGGACTCACGCAAACGCCACAGTTCAGCGCCCTGGGCCAGACTGCCTGCCACCACGGCATCACTCACCACCGCTTCATCCATCAGCCGCGCCAGCGTCTGCTCAAGCACTGACTGCAGGCCACTGTCCTCCCGTGGCGTAGACAACTCCACCAGCAGATACCAGGGGCAGACCTGCTGCATCGGATTTCGGCATCCGGGGATGTGGCGCAGAACAAAATCCATGGCCGGCGTGCTGATCAGTTCACAGCCACTGACGCAATCGCCACTCTCCCGGCGCAGGGCGGTATAAACGGCCAGGGCATCTTCGGGACTGGCAAGCCCGACCAGCGCCGTGACCTGGTCACGGGGACGCGGGTACAGTCGCAGCACCGCCGCCGTGATCACACCCAGTGTGCCTTCACTGCCTATAAACAGATCGCGCAAGTCATACCCGGCGTTGTCCTTGCGCAGGGCCGTGAGACCCTCCCATACCCGGCCATCCGGCAACACCACTTCCAGCCCCAGCACAAGATCGCGGGTATTGCCGTAGCGCAGGACGTTGGTGCCGCCGGCATTGGTCGCCAGGTTGCCGCCAATCATGCAGCTGCCTTCGGCAGCCAGGCTCAGGGGGAACAGCCGGTCGGCTTCGCGCGCGGCCGCCTGTATATCGGCCAGGACACAGCCGGCCTCAACCACTATGGTGTCATTGGCAGCGTCCAGTGCCCGGATATGGTTCATACGCCGCAGGCTGAGAATAACCCGGGTGCCGGTTTCATCCGGCGCCGCGCCCCCACACAGCCCGGTATTGCCCGACTGGGGCACCACCCCGATCCGCGCCTCGTGGCATACCGCCATTATCTGTGACACTTCCCGGGTGGAGGCCGGACTCACAACCGCTGCGGCTCGCCCGTGAAACAACCCCCGCCATTCGCGTAGATAAGGCGCCATTGCTTCGGGGCCAGTAAACCACCCTGCCTCACCGACGATGGCCCGCAGCCGCTCAAGCGTATTGGTATCTGGAGGGTTTGATTCGTGCATGCCGGCATTGTACCCCGGCAGACTACAGCAACCAGCAGCAAGGTGGTTTCAGAAAGGGAACAAGGCCTCAGCCATCCCCGGAGACAGGGATACGCAGCACCTCACCTGCACGCACCCGATCACTGCTGAGTTGGTTGAAATCACGCAGACGCGTGACACTGGTCTGGTAGCGACTGGCAATATGCGACAGGGTTTCACCCCGCTGGATCACGTGCTCCACCGGGCCACTGGCCATCAGACCATGCTCGGGCAGTCGCTCATGGAAATAGCCCTTGATTCCCCGCAGCAATGCCCGGGCCAACGCCTGCTGGTGGCGCGGGTCTTTCAGACGCCGTTCTTCATCCGGATTGGAAATAAACGCCGTCTCTACCAGGATCGAGGGCAGATCCGGAGATTTCAAAACCGCAAATGGGGCCTGCTGCACCTGGCGCCGATGCACCGGGCCCAGGCTGGCCAGCTCCCCGACCACCTTCTCGCCCAGCGCAAAACTGGCATCCATGGTTGCTGTCTGGGAAAGATCCAGCAGTACCGAAGCCAGTTGGTCATCCTTGTCACGCAAATCCACGCCGCCAACACGATCGGCCGCGTTTTCACGATTGGCCAGCCAGCGGGCTGCCTCATCACTGGCGCCCCCCTGGGACAGCACATAGACCGAGGAGCCTCGCGCGCGTGGATTCTTGAAAGCGTCCGCGTGCAGGGAAATAAACAGATCGGCATGATTATCGCGGGCAATGGCAGCGCGTTGGCGCAGGCTGACGTAATAATCACCATCCCGGGTCAGCAGGGCCCGCATACCAGGCTCGGCATCCACCAGGCGCGCCAGCTTGCGGGCAATCGCCAGCACCACCTCTTTTTCATGGGTGCCATGGTGACCTATGGCGCCTGGATCCTCGCCGCCGTGACCGGCATCAATGGCAATCACCAGATCCCGCGAGCGGGTACCATTACTGCGCTCGGCGCTGCGTACAGCACGCCGGGCCTCGCGCTTGCCCCCACTGCTGCCGGCCTTGTCCTGCAAGTCCACCACCAGACGATGGCCATGCGGACCGGAGGGCGGCAACAAGAAGGTGCTGGGCTTGAGTTCGCGATCCAGGTCCAGCACCAGTCTGAGATCAGTGCCATCACGCACGCCGCTGCGAAGACCGCTCAAACGGCCTTGTTCATCCCGGCCGGGCGACAGCCGGCTCACGGCCCTGGCGTTTCGCAGATCAATCACCAGCCGATGCGGGTCCTTGAGTGAGAAAACGCTGTGATCCAGCGGCTCACTGATATCGAAGACCACACGGGTATGCTCGGGACCGCCCCAAACGCGCACATCACTGACTTCCGCAGCCTGAACCGGGGCCACGAAAACCAGCATTAACCAGGCCGCTGCAAGGACTCCCCTCATGACGCGTTTTCCTGCTCGGATGCGTTGTTCTCCGGCCCCGCCTGCAAGTGACGGGCCCGCATCTGATCTCATCTATACTCAAGATGATTTAAAAATGCAAGCATTTTATCAAGATACGGAATATTCCTGATGTGCTACAACAAGACTAAAAGTCACTGATGAGGCCGACACCGATCCTGCCCGTCAAAACACGCCAGGCCACCAATCAGGGCAGCGCATCAGCAGCAATCCCGTGGGCGTTATCAGGCCATACCGTCATTTCCAGACGCCGGGCCGCCTCTCCCGCCGGCGTCAGCGTCAGCAGCAAATCCGCCGGTGGCAGATACCCCCTGCCCTTTTCCGGCCACTCCACCAGCCACAGTGCCGGCTGACCCAGCCAGTCCTGCAAGCCCAGAAATTCCAGCTCGGCGGGGTCGCCCAGGCGATACAGATCAAGATGAAGCACTTCGGAAATGCGGGGATGCGGGAGGGTATAAGGTTCCATCAGGGTGTAGGTAGGACTGCGTACGGCACCTTGCCACCCCAATCCACGCAGGATGGCGCGACACAGGGTGGTCTTGCCCGCACCCAGATCACCCTGCAGCCAGATCACCAGCGGACATCCTTCGGGGGCCGGCAAGGCACGAGCCAGCGCCTCGCCGAAGGCACAGGTGGCTGCTTCGTCAGCGAGCAGACGCTCAGACATTACGGGTTCACAAGCCGGCGCAAGGGATCAAACAAATCGGAGGCCAGCAGGCCACGTTCGCCGTCGCTTGCGGCAAGTTCCGCGGCGCGGCCATGCAGCCAGGCGCCCAGACGGGCGGCATCAAAGGGTGTCAGCCCCTGGGCCAGCAAACCGGCGATTACCCCTGTCAGCACATCCCCCATCCCCCCGCTGGCCATGCCCGGATTGCCCCGATCCACCAGCGCGCATTGCTGCTGATCGGCAACCAGTGTCCCCGCGCCCTTGAGCAGCGCGACGCCACCATAACGGTTCACCAGTGCCGCCACAGCGGCGAAACGGTCACGATTGATTTCGCCAGCGCCACAGCCCAGCAGGCGCCCCGCCTCACCCGGGTGCGGCGTGATAATCCGATCCGGATTCACCACGGGTTCGGCCGCCAGCAGATTGAGGGCGTCAGCATCCATCACCACGGGCAGCCGGGTCTCGCTCACGGCAGCAAACATCGCCCGACCCCATGCCCCCTGGCCCAGCCCCGGCCCCAGGGCAACCACCGTGGCCCGCGCCAGCAGGGGCGCCAGTTCGCGGGCATTATCGACCCCGGCGCACATCAGCTCCGGCCGGCCGGCATTGAGCATGGCGGCATGTGCTGGCGCGGTCGCCACACTGACCAGGCCGGCGCCCACGCGCTGCGCCGCCTCGCCCGCCATGCGCGCCGCCCCGGACATCCCCGGCGCGCCACCCACCACCAGCACATGACCAAAATGCCCCTTGTGGGCATTGCGGGGTCGCGGGATAAGGATCGCAGCGACATCATCACTGCCCACACGGCTCAAGGCAGCCGGTTCACTGGCGTAAACCCGCGCCGGCACCGCCAGATCATCAAACACAAGCTGCCCGGCCTGCTGCGGTCCATCGGCTGTGAACAGGCCCCGCTTGAGGCCGATAAACGTGGCCGTGACATCCGCCTGCACCGCCACCCCCAACACGCAACCGGTATCCGCCGACAGGCCGCTGGGGATATCCACCGCCAGGCGGCCCCAGTCGCCGGTATTGATTGCCTCGATCAGATTGCGCCAGCGCCCTTCGACCGCGCGTTCAAGCCCGGTACCGAACAGGGCATCCACCACCACCTCCGGGGCCATGGCCTCAAGCGCATCAGCCTGCTCTCCCCACAGGGCGACTTCACCCCCGGCCGCCACCCAGTCACTGGCCGCCCGGGCAGCATCGCCAGCCAATGCCTCCGGCGAGGCCATGGCCAGGACCCGGGCCTGCAGTCCGGCTTCAAGCGCCAGCCGGGCAATCACATAGCCATCCCCGCCATTATTGCCCTTGCCACAACAGACCAGCACCCGCCGCGCATTCGGCCAGTGCCGGCGCAGGGCGTCAAAAGCGGCGGCGCCAGCCCGGCACATCAGCTCATAACCGTCGATGCCGGCCTCGTCGATGGCCATGCGATCCAGTCGCTGCATTTGGGCAGCGGTGTAAAGGTTTTGGGGCAACTCATTCATTCTGTCAGTATACGGTCTACAGAGGTCCCGAGGCATCCTGTCGAAGCCCCATGAGTACAACCCACACCACCGCTCCAACACCCGATGCGTTGCTGCAACTCAAACAACACATCAGTGACCGGGCGCGCGCGCTCGGCTTTCAGCACACCGGCATCAGCGATACTGACTTGCGTGAGGATGAACAGCGGCTTGAACAGTGGCTGGCCGACGAGCGTCATGGCGACATGCACTACATGGCCCGCCACGGCCGCAAGCGCAGCCGGCCGGAGGCACTGGTGCCCGGCACCGTGCGTGTAATCAGCGTGCGCATGGACTACAGCCCGCCCCGCACGCGCGATGCCTGGAGCGTCCTCGACCAACCGCCGCTGGCCTACATCTCCCGCTACGCCCTGGGCCGCGATTATCACAAGCTGATGCGCAAACGCCTGCAACAGCTGGCCAACGATATCGGTGAACAGATCGGCGAGTTCGGCTACCGGGTTTTCGTCGACAGCGCGCCGGTGCTGGAAAAACCGCTGGCCGCCAAAGCCGGCCTCGGCTGGATGGGCAAGCACACCAACATCCTCTCGCGCGAGGCGGGCTCGTGGTTCTTTTTGGGCGAGATCTACACCGATTTGCCGCTACCGGTGGACGAGCCGGTCTCAAACCACTGTGGCAGCTGCACCGCCTGCATTGATGTCTGCCCCACGCAGGCCATCACCGCGCCCTACCAGCTGGATGCCCGGCGCTGTATTTCCTATCTGACCATCGAGCACCACGGCAGCATCCCCGAGGAACTGCGCCCCGGCATCGGCAACCGCATTTATGGCTGCGATGACTGCCAGCTGGTCTGCCCCTGGAACCGCTACGCACAGCTCACCGACGAGGGCGATTTTGCCCCGCGTCATGACCTGGACGCGCCCGACATGGTCGAACTGTTCCAGTGGAGTGAGGCGGAATTCCTGCGCCACACCGAAGGCTCGGCCATCCGCCGTATCGGCCACCTCCGCTGGTTACGCAATATCGCCGTTGCCCTGGGCAACGCGCTGGCCGATACTGCCCTTGATGAGGCCACCCACGAACGCATGATTGCCGCCCTGCGCCAGCGCCTGGCGCATGATTCGCCGCTGGTGCGTGAACACGTACAATGGGCCCTGGACAACGATCACCGGAGATCACACCCATGAGCCGCTACCGCCTGATCCCTGCCGCATCGCTACTGGCCGCCCTCGTCCTGCTGAGTGCATGTGCAGGGACCCCTTCCACCTCCATGTATCGAGGCGACGCGAGCAACAGCGGCGTTTACGGCGACATCCCCGCCAGCCGACCCGATACACGCTGGCAGAGATCACTGGGTGCCTCTACTACGGCCACACCGGCGGTGGCGGACGACACGGTGGTTGTGGGCACCCGCGACGGCGAGGTGTTTGCTCTGGCCGCACGCAGTGGTGATATTCGCTGGCAAAAACGCCTCGATGGCCGGGTCGATGCCAGCGCGCTGATTACCGATGGCATGGTCTATGTCGGCACCAGCAATGGCTCGCTTTACGCGCTGACACTCGCCGACGGCGAGGAAATCTGGCGCTTCCAGAGCAGCGGCGCCATCGCCTCGGCCCCGGTGGTGCACGACGAGCGCATCTTCTTCGGCAGCGCCGGCAACGCGATCTATGCCGTGAGCCGGGACTGGGGTCGTGAACGCTGGCGTCTGACCACCCGCGCCAGCGTGCTGGCCTCACCCGCCGTGCACAATGGTCACATCCTGGTGGGCGATACCAGTGGCCGGTTTTATGCACTTCAAAGCAGCAGCGGCGCACCGGTCTGGCACCATGATGTGAACGACGCCATCCACACGGCCGCCAGCGTGGACAATAAAGGTGTGATATTTGGCAGCCGCGACCAGCATGTGTATTCCCTGAACCCGGCCAGCGGCGAGCGCCAGTGGCGCCAGCATGTGCGAGGTGCCGTGTATTCATCGCCGGCCATGGATCAGCGTCGCGTCTATGTTGGCAGTCATAACGGGCGTTTCTACGCCCTGGACCGCGATGACGGACAACAGCTATGGGAAGTACGCACCCGTGGCCGTATTAATTCTGCCCCCGCCATTGATGGCGATCGGGTTATTTTCGGCAGCGATGACGGCCTCGTGCGCGCGGTACGCCAGCGCGACGGCGACCTGCGCTGGGACCTCAATATCGGCGTGCCGGTCAGCACAACCCCGGTGGCCGTCGGCAGATTGCTCTATATCGTTGACAGCCGCGGCAACATCCAGGCCCTGCGCTGAACCGGCAGCCTGCATATACGCCACAATCGCCCGGTAAAAACTGACGGAATTGATCTTGGACAAGCCCAAACCCCAGCCGGCAAATCCCGAGCTGTTCACCACCGTAATTGCCCGTGGCGGCAGCGCCACCCGCGCCATCGCCGGTTCACTGAGCCGCAGCGGCGTTGACATGGGCAAAACCAATATTTTCGGGGACAAGCCCCCCTACCAGGTGATCTATGACCTGGCCCGGCTGATGTGCACCGAATACATGCGCGTGGACGGCACTGACTTTGACTTCAGTCGGGCCCTTGAAGCGCCCGTACCGGACGCGGCCCGCCACGGGCTGGAGGAATACCTGGCCGATCGCTTCGAGGTCTCCGGCCCTCGCGGCTGGAAACTACCGGAAACCATCCTGATCCTGCCCTGGCTGGTGCGGCTCTACCCGGACCTGTGGTACATCTACTGGACCCGAAGCGCCCGCGACCTTCGCAACCACAAAAGCGACATGCTGCTCATGGAATGGGGCATCCTCCCCCAATCCAGCGACCTCCACGAGATCGCCGCGCTGAGCTGGAAACTGCAATACGACATCGTCGCCCAGACACCCAAACCGAAGCGGTGGCTGCATATCCGCATGGAAGACTACGCCCTGGACCACGAACACACACGGGACCGGCTGGAGGCATTCCTGGGCATGCCCCTCAACATGACGCCGCCGCAACCGGAAGTGATCAAGAACTCAACGCCCCTCAAATTCGAGTTCACCCATGAACCGATGCGCCAGCTCGGCTACGAGGTCTGATTTCTTTACCCACGCGCAATCAGCTTGCTTCTCCGCAGTGACAACTGACAAAAGAACTCAGTCTTTCTGTGTTGCGCGGCACCAGTCGAGCAAGCCCTGTTCGCTGACGTCGGCGGCTTCTTTTTTATCGCTGTCGAGGACTTCCAGGGCCATCTGCTTGCCGAGCTCCACGCCCCACTGATCAAAGGAGTTGAGGTTCCATATCCAGCCCTGGACGAAGACCTTGTGCTCATAGAGCGCGATCAGAGCACCAAGGGTGTGGGGGTCCAGGCGCTCCAGCATCAGGGTGTTGCTGGGACGGTTGCCGGGGAAGACCAGATGCGGCAGCAACCGCTGAATGTCCGCCTCCGGCTTGCCGTCGGCTTCCAGCATGGCTCGCGCCTCGGCTTCCGTGCGTCCCCGCATCAGCGCCCGGGGCTGCGCCAGCAGATTGGCCAGCAAAATCCGGTGATGATGCTCCAGACCATGCTCGGGGCGGGCACAGGCGACAAAATCAGCCGGCACCCACTGGGTGCCCTGGTGCAACCATTGAAAGAAAGCATGCTGGCCGCTGGTGCCCTCGCCGCCCCAGACCAGCGGCCCGGTCGCGACACTCAGCTCGCGCCCGTCCCGGTCCACCCGTTTGCCGTTGCTTTCCATATCCAGCTGCTGCAGGTGAACCGGCAGCAGGGCCAGGCGCCGGTCATAGGGCAGCACGGCCTGGCTGTGGCAGCCAAAGAAGTTCACATACCAGACCCCGAGCAGGCCCATAATCAGCGGCATATTGGCCTCGGGGGGCGCTTCCATGAAATGCCGGTCCATGGCTGCCGCGCCTTCCAGCAGTTGCCTGAAAGCCGGCATCCCGATGGCAATGGCAATCGGCAGCCCCACGGCCGACCACAGCGAATAACGTCCGCCGACCCAGTCCCACAGCGGCAACCGGTTGCTTTCGGGGATACCGAACTGTGCGACCTTGTCGCGGTTGGCCGAGACTGCCAGAAAATGCCGTGCCAGCACCTCGCCTCGATCCATTCCGGCAGCCACAAACCACTGCAACGCGCTCTGGGCATTGGTGATGGTTTCCAGCGTGCCGAAGCTCTTGGAGTTGACAATAAACAGCGTGGTCGCCGGCGACAGGGCGTCGAGCTTGCGCGCCAGATCCGCGCCGTCCACATTGGCCACGAAATGCACCCGGGGCCTTGAACCACTGAGCTCCGCCAGCGCCCGGTTGACCATGGCCGGGCCCAGATGCGCGCCACCAATCCCGAGATTGACTACATCGGTAATGGTCTCACCGCCGACGCTCTGCCACTCGCCCCGGCGCAGGCGCTCGGTGATCTCCGTCATCTGTGCCCGCATGCGGGCGATTTCTGCCGAAATATCCTCACCATTGACCTGGAAGCGCTCGCCTTCGGCAGCACGCAACGCCACGTGCAACACCGCCCTTTGCTCACTGGTGTTGAGACTATCCCCGGCAAACATCCGCCGGGCGGCGCCGGCGACATCCCGCTCGCGCGCCAGGTTCAGCAATAAATCGAGGGTGGTACGATCAATACGGTTGCGGGAATAATCCAGCAGCAACCCGCAGGCAGACAGCGAGAAATCCGCAAACCGCCGGGGATCATTGGCAAACAGCTCGCGCATATGTACACCGGTCATTTCCCGGTGATGCGACTGCAGTGCCTGCCAGGATGGCAGCTGTTCCAGCCTGCTCTCGACCATAAGCGTGATACTCCCCCAAAAAAAGGCCCCGTCACCACTGCTGGCGACGGGGCCTGTCTGTCTGTGTCCCGGCCCGCCGGCAGCAGCCGGCGCGAGACCCTGACGCTTTGGTTCTAAAGCGCCGCGACCTGCACCGGAATGGTGTTGCGCGTATGCGTTACGTTGTTGTGTTCGTCAAGATACACCAGGCGCGGTTCAAAAGTCCGCGCTTCGTTGGCGTCCATGGCGGCATAGGCACAGATGATCAGCCTGTCACCCACCTCGGCCTTGTGCGCGGCCGCGCCATTCACGGAAATAATCCGCGAGCCTTCCTCGGCCCGGATGGCATAGGTGGTAAAGCGCTCACCATTGTTGACGTTGTAAATCTGGATCTGCTCGTAGGGCAGAATACCCGAGGCATCGAGCAGACGGCCGTCAATCGCGCAGGAACCCTCGTAATGGAGTTCCGCGTGGGTCACGCATGCGCGGTGAAGCTTGCCTTTGAGTAACGTTACCTGCATCGCTGCAACTCTCCGGTTTCAGGCGGATGCTCCATGGAGCATCCGGGTTTCAACCCGAATCTTCCCTGCACGATGCCGACCACTCGGGTGGGCATATTCTGGACAACAGACACCACTTCCGCAACTTCCGGGTGCCCGGATTGAACCAGCCAACTATAGGGCTGGGCTATGCAGTTTCCAGACTTACACGCAAATTGTCAATAAGTCGTGCCTTGCCAAGTCGTGCCGCAGCCAACACCACCAGCGCTTGGTCTGAAGGCGTCGGCATTGCCAGATCGTCGCTGCGGCGGATTTCCACATAATCCGGCTCAAAGCCCTTTTCTGACAGAAACTTGCGAGCCGACTCAACAAGCGCGTCATAGTCAGTACGGCCCTTTTCCAGGGCCCCCGCCACGCGTTGCAGGGCCTGGTAAAGGGCCGGCGCCCGCCGGCGCTCATCCTCGCTGAGGTAGCGATTGCGCGAACTCATGGCCAGGCCATCGACCTCGCGGCAGGTGGGCACCCCTTCAATCGTCACCGGCATAAAAAGATCCGCCACCATGCGCCGGATAATCATCAGCTGCTGGAAATCCTTCTCGCCGAACACAGCCACATCCGGCGCGACCAGATTCAGCAGCTTGCTCACCACGGTCGCCACGCCATCAAAATGCCCCGGCCGCGCGGCGCCACACAGCATATCCGAGAGGTCCGGAACCGAAACCACGCAGGCCTCGCGCCCATGCGGGTAAATCACCGCCTCATCCGGCACAAACAGCAGGTCCGCACCCCGGGCCGCCAGCGCCGCGCGGTCGTCATCCAGGGTGCGCGGATAATTGTCCAGGTCCTCGCCCGGACCGAACTGGGTGGGATTAACAAACAGGCTGACCACTACCCGGTCTGCCCGTTCGCGTGCGCAATCAACCAGCTGCAGGTGCCCTTCATGGAGGTTGCCCATGGTAGGCACCAGCGCAATGCGCTCGCCTCTGCTACGCCATTCATCCAGCGCCTGGCGCAACT
Organism: Thiotrichales bacterium; assembly: GCA_003567955.1. Taxonomy (GTDB): domain Bacteria; phylum Pseudomonadota; class Gammaproteobacteria; order UBA5335; family SLRW01; genus SLRW01. The sequence continues at coordinate 4,537 of PWYF01000206.1, read as the reverse complement.
GCGCCGCTGTGGCAACCTCAAGCATCATCAGAAGCAGTGTTCGGGGGCAGGATAGGTTTTGTCGCGCACGGCGGCGACATAAGCCGACAGGGCATCGGGGATATTACCGGTCTCGGCGAGGAAGTCTTTTGCAAACCGGGGCTTGCGCCCGGGCGTAATCCCCAGCACATCGTAGAGCACCAGAATCTGGCCATCCACATCAGGGCCGGCGCCAATCCCGATGACCGGCACACTTACCTCGCCGGTAATCCGTTTGGCCAATTCCGCGGGCACGCACTCGAGCAGCAACAGATCCACGCCGGCCTCGCACAGGGCCCGGGCATCATCCAGCATGGCCTCGGCGGCATCGCGTTCACGTCCCTGCACCCGGTAACCCCCCAGCCGATGGATAAACTGCGGCTGCAACCCGATATGACCACACACGGGAATGCCCCGGGAGGTCATGAAATGCACCAGCTCCGCCTGCAGCAGACCACCCTCAAGCTTGACCATTTGCGCGCCACCCTCCTGCATCAGACGCGCGCCGTTGCGAATGGCCTGCTCGGGCATGGCGTAGCTGGCAAAAGGCATGTCGGCCATCAGCAGGGCCCGCTGCAGACCGCGCGCCGTGGCCCGGCAATGATAGATAATATCCTCGACCGTCACGGGCACCGTAGAGCTCAGCCCCTGCACCACCATGCCCAGCGAATCCCCCACCAGCACAACGTCGGTGCCGGCGGCATCCACGCGGGCGGCAAAACTCGCATCGTAGGCGGTCAGGCAGGCAATGGGGGTGCTCTCCTCGCGCATCTTGCGCAATGAGGAAACCGATACCGGCGGGCCCTCGGGCGCTTGACTGGATACATACATGGTCTGGCTGACTCCCTTGTGGCTGGCGCGCTGAAGGCGCGATCAGGACTCGGTGAGCACGGGATTGAAGTAGTGGCGCCCGGAATGGATGCCGGCGATCTGTTCCAGCAGCAGTTCATAACTGCGATGGCCCTGCACCAGATCAATTTCGGCGGCGTTGACGATCAGCAGCGGCGCCTGCTCATAGCGATGGAAAAAACGCATATAGGCATCATTGAGCCCGGCCAGATAACTCGCATCAATATGCTGCTCGTAACTGACCCCGCGCCGCGCTACCCGGTGCATCAACACCTCCACCGGCGCCTGCAGATAAATCACCAGGTCCGGCGCCGGCACCTCCAGCGCCAGTTTGTCATAGACCTGCTCGTACAGCGCCAGTTCATCGTCATCCAGATTGAGGCTGGCAAACAACCGGTCTTTCTCAAACAGAAAATCCGATACCCGGCGCGGGCGAAAGATATCACTCTGGCGCATTTCCTGCAGCTGTCGGGCGCGCTGGAACAGGAAAAACAGCTGTGTCGGCAGTGCCGCGCTGCGGGGGTCTTCGTAAAACCGTGGCAGAAAGGGGTTCTCTTCCGCCCCCTCCATCACCTCGGTGGCGCCCAGGGTTTGCGCAAGACGCCGGGCCAGGCTGGTCTTGCCCACGCCAATCGGACCCTCGACCACAATGTATTCATGGTTGATCGGCTGTTTCACGCTACCGTCTCCAGACGCTCCAGTCCCGACATACCCAGTTGCCGGCGCAACCCGGCCAGCGAACCCACACCCGGCACTTCCAGTGCCGGCAATATATCGTGCAATGGCACCACCACGAAATTACGGCGCGCCAGTTCAGGATGCGGAATCACCAGGTCCTTCTCCTGTATCCGGCGTTGTCCGTAAAGCAGTATATCCAGATCAAGCTCGCGAGGGCCCCAGCGTTCACCCCCCGGTTGTCGTCCCCGATCATGCTCGATCCGCTTCAGCGCGGCCAGCAATTGCGCCGGCGTGAGCCCGGTTTCCAGCGCCGCTGCCGCGTTGATGTAATCCGCCTGCCCCGGCGGCCCCACGGGTCGGCTTCGATACAGTGGCGAGCGGGCCAGCAGCCGGCTGGAAGGCAAAGCTGCCAGCGCATCAAAGGCCTGGCCTACCTGCGCCTGCGGATTACCGAGATTGCTGCCGAGACCAATGCAGGCCAGCGCCATGGTTCAGCTCTCCGTCTGAGGCGGCCCCCGGCGGCGGCCACCCCGACGCCGCCGGCGCCGGGGCCTGCCTTGCGGCGCCGACGCCGGAGCCGATTCGCCTTCACGCGCCTGCGGTGCCGGTGCGTTAATCATGGTTTCCTGTTCGCCACGATCCACTTCCTGCACCCGTGTCCACCAGTCGGCCAGTTCCTGCTCGACTTCACCGGCATGTGCCCGCAGCAACAGAAAATCATAGGCGGCACGAAAACGCGGATGCCCCATCAAATGCCAGACCCGCTTGCCCTGGCGACGCTCAAACCGCGGCTGCAGCTGCCAGATCTCACGCATGGGAATACGGAAACGCTTGGGCAACGCCACCCGCTGGTCGGCCGCGCCCACCTCGCTGGCCGCGGTGCGCTGCAGGGCTTCACCGGGTGACAGCCCTTCCGCCCGGCGCTGCTGCAAACCTTCACGCACCGGCGGCCAGAGCAGGGCCGCAAACAGGAAAGCCGGCGTGACCGGGCGCCCTTCACTCACCCGCTGGTCGGTATTGGCCATGGCCTGACGCAACAGCCGGAGCGAACCGCCGTCGTCGCCTTCAGCCTGCAACACCGCCTCGGTCGCCGGGAAAAGCTCGGCAAAAAGCCCATATTCGCGCAACAAATCAAACGTAACGCGGCCATACCCGGCCATGAACAGCTTGAGGCATTCATCAAACAGACGCGCCGGGGCAATCTCCGCCAACAGCGGCGCAAAGCGGCCGATGCCCTCGGCGGTGGCCCGCTCGATGTCAAAATCGAGCTTGGCGGCAAAGCGCGCCGCCCGCAGCATTCGCACCGGATCCTCGCGATAGCGGGTTTCCACATCACCGATCAGGTGAATCAGTCGCCGCTCAATATCCGCCATGCCACCGACGTAGTCGATAATGGAAAAATCATCGATGCTGTAATACAGCCCGTTGATGGTGAAATCGCGCCGCCAGGCGTCTTCTTCCATAGTGCCGTAGACGTTATCGCGCAAAAGACGGCCGCCCTTGTCCTGCACCACATCTCCGGCGCCCTCTTCGCCATTGCTACCGCCCCGGAAAGTCGCCACCTCAATAATGTCGCGACCAAAATGCACATGCGCCAGGCGAAACCGTCGGCCAATCAGCCGGCAGTTGGAAAACACCTTGCGCACCTGCTCGGGCCGGGCATCGGTGGCCACGTCAAAATCCTTGGGCTCACTGCCAAGCAGCAGGTCACGCACGCCGCCGCCCACCAGATAGCTCTGGTAGCCGGCCTTGTTCAGCCGGTAGAGCACCTTGAGGGCATGCGGGGGGATATCCTTGCGCGAAACGATGTGATCGGGTCGCGGAATCACTCGCGGCTCAGCGCGCGCCCCACCATTGCCGGCACCACGTGACCCGGTTTGCCCGGTAAGGGACTGAAACATCAGGTTAAGGAGCTTGCGCATGAATGCTCGCGTCGACAATGGACTTGAAGAAACCCGGCCCGGAGACAATACGGATGCAGACCGGCACAGACGCGCCGTATAATAGCACCCGCACCCGCGTTACCACAGCCCACGCACGGAAACTCATCCATGACAGACCCGGCCACCCTGCCAGCCACCGGCCTCTGGCGCCGACTGGCGGCCATGCTCTACGACACCCTGCTGCTATTTGCCGTGCTGGTACTGGCCACCATTGTGTGGCTCCCCTTCACGGGCGGGGAAGCCGTTGAGAACCGCTTGTTGTTCCCCTGGCTGCTGATCGTCAGTTTTTTCTTCTTTGGCTGGTTCTGGACCCATGGTGGCCAGACCCTGGGCATGAAAGCCTGGCGCCTGCGGGCCCAGAGCTACGATGGCTACCAACTGACCTGGCCGCAGGCCCTGATCCGTTTCAGCGTCGCCATACTGTCCTGGCTGCCAGTCGGCGCCGGGTTTATCTGGCAGTGGTTTGATCGCTACGGCCTCACCTGGCACGACCGCGCCAGCGGAACATATCTGGCGGTCCTGCCGCGAAGCGGCAAGAAGTGATTACGTGATTAGGTGATTACGTGATTAGGTTGTCGGTGTGCAGCGAAGCTGCACAAATCAATATCAAAATAGTGCGGCGAAGCCGCACACCACCAACGTAACCACTTAACCACTTAACCACTTAACCACTTAACCACTTAACCACCTAATCACTTAACCACGCTTCCGCAACGCGAAAGCCTGGTGTATTCCGCCGATCCATTCGCTGATGACGAAGACAAGCACGATGGGCGGTACTTCGTGGAAGAGGACGAACCAGACGATCAGGCCGCCGACCCAGAAGCGCGCCACGGTATCGATCAACACCAGCCGTGGCTGCGGGTAGCGCAGACGCGCTACTGCCCAGGTCACGATCATCGCGCCCAGCATACACAGCAGCATTAACCCCAGGGACCCGACATCAGCCCCCTGTCCGCTACCCCCCAGCGCCCGATTGAGACTGAATAGCAGTTCCAGCAACCACCAGGCGACCGGCGGCAACAGCAAACACAGGCCGATGACCAGAT
>PWYF01000205.1 GCA_003567955.1 Thiotrichales bacterium | reverse complement strand
CGGCAGCAGCTCCAACTTCTTCGGCTGCACCAGCGCCCAGGGCGCACGCCCCGACCCGCTCTTCGCCCTGATGCTGCTGATCGCGATGGGATGGATCGTAGCCCGCGCGAAGCGCGGGCCGTCTAAGGTCTAAGGTCTAAAGTCTTAAGACGTCTTAAGACATAAGACCTGAGACCTACAACGCCAGGTCCGAATCTCAGATTCGGACCTGGATCGCAATTTTCCCGAAATGCTGCCCGCTACCCATGTGCTTGTAAGCCTGCGGCGCCTGGTTGAAATTGAAGGCGCGGTCAATCACCGGCTTCATTTCGTGCTGGGCGATGGCGCGGTTCATATCCTCGAACATGCGCCGGTTGCCCACGAACAGGCCCTGCAGGCGCACGCTCTTCATCAGCAGGGAGCGCACATCCAGCTCGGAGGCGGTGCCGGAGAGCACCCCGATCACGGTGACGGTCCCCCCCAGGGTGACGGCATTGATCGAGCGGGCCAGGGGGCCGGCGCCGCCCACTTCCACCACGTGATCGGCGCCCATGCCGGTCAACTCCAGTACGCGGCGATCCCACTCGGGGGTGGTCTTGTAGTTGATGGTCTCCCAGGCACCCAGCTTGCGGGCGCGCTCAAGCTTCTCGTCACTGCTGGAGGTGATGATGGCGCGCGCGCCGGCCATTTGCGCGAACTGCAGGCCGAACAGCGACACCCCGCCGGTACCCAGCAGCAGCACGGTGTCACCGGCCTTGACGTTGCCCTGCACAAACAGCGCATTCCAGGCGGTGACGGCAGCACACGGCAGGCTCGCGGCTTCCTGATAGTCCAGGTGGGCGGGGATGTGCACCAGGCCGTCCTCGTCCAGCACCCGGTATTCGGCCAGCATGCCGTCCAGCGGACCGCCCAGGGTAGAGCCGCGGATGTTGTGGTATTCCGGCGCTCCGGCCAGCCACTTCTGGGCAAAAATACCGGCCACCCGGTCACCCACCTTGAAGCGGGTCACGCCCTTGCCCACCTCAACCACTTCGCCGGCGCCGTCGGAATTGGGCACCAACGGCAGCTTCTGGCGCGGGTTGTAGAGCCCCTCGATCATCATCAGATCACGGAAATTAAGTGAGCTGGCATGCACCTGCACCAGCACCTGGCCCGGCCCCGGGCGGGGGTCGGGCCGTTCCGCCTGTAGCAGATGGTCGAGACCGAATTCATCCTGAATTTGCCAGACTTTCATGTCGCTGCGCTCCGGTTTTATGTCTCAGGTTTCAGGTTTTAAGACTGGTCAGGCAGTGTAATACCCTGTCCTTAAACATAAAACCTAAAACCTAAAACTGACTGATGCCGCCTGCGCGCGGCATCAGTCGTTTCGTACCCGAATCAGCCCTTCCTGGGCCACCGAGGCGACCAGCACGCCGTCGCGGGTGAAGATATTGCCGCGGTTAAAACCGCGCGCGCCGGAGGCGCTGGGGCTGTCCATGGCATAAAGCAGCCAGTCATCCATGCGGAAGGGGCGATGAAACCACATGGTGTGATCCAGGCTGGCCGCCTGCAGGTGGCGATGGGCGAATGACAACTGGTGCGGCCGCAGCGCCGTGCCCAGCAAGCCGAAATCCGAAGCGTAGGCAAGCATGCACTGGTGCAGCCGCAGGTCATCCGGAATCTTGCCGGTGGCACGAAACCACATGCACTGCTGCGGCGGACGTGCCTCGGGCTCAAACAAATCCGTGGGGTCCACCGGGCGCAACTCGATGGGCCGGCGGCGCAGGAACTTGTCGTGATACTTCTTCGGGATGCGATCAACATAACGCCGCCGGATCTGCTCTTCGTTTTCCAGGCCGTCCGGCCCGGGCACCTCGGGCATCTCGTCCTGGTGCTCGGCGCCGTCTTCTTCCACCTGAAACGAGGCCGCCAGATTGAAAATGGGCCGGCCGTGCTGGATTGCCACCACCCGGCGGGTGGTGAAGCTCTTGCCGTCGCGGATGCGGTCCACGTCATAGACAATCGGGGCTTCCATATCACCCGGGCGCAGAAAATAGGCATGCAGGGAATGAATCACGCGCCCCTCGACGGTGCGCCCCGCCGCCACCAGCGCCTGGCCCAGCACCTGGCCGCCAAACACACTGCGCCCGCCAATATCGCGACTCTGGCCGCGAAACAGGTTGACTTCGATGGGTTCCAGATCCAGCAGCGCGACCAGATCCTCAAGCGGGTGGGCCGTCTCGGCCATGGTTGCCCCCTGTGCGAGTGACTGACAGAGGGTGAATTCTAGCAGCCCGGGGTTCGGGACACATCTCGGGGGTGCGCCTCAGGCATCCTCCCCGGCAGCGGCGGCATCATCGCTGTAGACAATGCGATTGCGGCCGGCTTCCTTGGCCTGGTAGAGGCGCTGGTCGGCCCGTTCAAGCAGGGTTTCCACGCTCTCACCCGGGCGGTGATCGGCAATCCCCGCCGACACGGTGATTTTGAGCCCCGCCACAATATCGTTCATATCCGCAGCAGCAATGCGCTCGCGCAAGCGCTCGACCAGATGCCAGGCGCGCGAGCGATCCGACAGCGGCATCACCAGCAGGAACTCCTCGCCCCCGTAACGGGCGGCATAGTCCGGCTCGCGCATCTCCTCGCGGATAATTTCGGCCAACCTTTTCAAGACTTCATCACCCGCAGCGTGACCGTGATCGTCGTTGACTTCCTTGAAGTGATCCAGGTCCACAAAGGCCACCGCAAAGCGGTAGTCACCGCGATCCGCCAGGCCTTTCTGTCGCCGCAACACCCCGCTGATAAAGCGGCGGTTGAACATGCCGGTGAGATGATCGGTAATCGCCAGTTTCTCGATATGTTCTACCGCCTCGTTGAGTTCGCGATTGCGCTGATGCAAACGCTCGCGCAGACGACTGACCTCATTGCCCAGCAACGCCATACCCAGGGTGACAAAGGTGAAAGTCACCAGCACGGTAAATTCACGCGCCGGATCAACCACCCCGGGATGCCATTGCAACAACAGCAGAATCACCACCAGGTAGGCCAGCACGCCAAACATGCCGGTGATCAGGAACTGGGCCAGATTTAGCCGGAAGGCACCGAACAGCAGCACCATGGGGTAGACCAGCAACAGCGCGGGGCGCATCTCATCCAGCAGATACACGCCCACCATCAGCGCCACGGTAGACCACAGGATCAGCGCCATGGTCATACTCGGGTCCCGCAGCCGCTGGTTGAGTCCACTCAGGACCAGGGCGGGGAAGCCCAGGTTGATCACCCACAGCCCTACCAATAGCCACACAAAAGCCCCGGCATCAATACGAAACATGCCCTGGAGAAACAGCAAAGCGCACACCAGCGTGTAGAACACGCCGGCCACCATGGCCTCCAGCAGCCGCGTCAGGCGCAACTGCTGCTGGGGAGAGTCCAGGGCGGGGAATGTCAACATGACAGGGGCGTCTCCGGTTAACGAACGGGTCGTGGGGCGGAGTATAACAAGGAACACTAGTTCAGCTGAGAGCCAGGCTCCAGCGCCGGATGATCCCGTGCAGGGCATTCACGCCATCGGTCAGTGCCGCCGGCCCGGGCTGCAGGATATTGGCCGATTTGATCTCGTGCAGTTCGCCATCGCGCACGGCCGGGATGCCCTCCCAGCCGGGGCGGGCCGCGACCTTCTCGGGGCGAAATTTCTTGCCACACCAGGAGCCGATAATGATGTCGGGCTGGCGGTCGATGACCTCATCCGGGTTCTCGATAATGCGGTCGCGCCCCAGCGAGGCGCGCGCGCGTTCGGGAAAACACTCCTCGCCGCCGGCGATCTCGACCAGCTCGGATACCCAGCGAATTCCGCTGATCATGGGCTCATCCCATTCCTCGAAATACACCCGGGGGCGCCGGGGCAGGGATTGCGCGGCTGCCCTAATGCGCTCCAGCCCCTGCGTCATGTCATCACACAGGCGCGCGGCGGCCTCGCCGGCATTCACCATCGCGCCGAGCAAGCGCATCATGTCGATAATGCCCTGCACACTGCGATGGTTGAATATATGCACCGCCACGCCCCGGCGCACCAGCTCAGCGGCAATGTCGGCCTGCATATCGGAAAAGCCCAGCACCAGGTCCGGCTCCAGCGCCAGGATGCGGTCGATTTTGGCGCTGGTAAACGCCGAAACCTTCGGTTTTTCCTTGCGCGCCCGGGCCGGGCGCACAGTAAAGCCGGACACACCGACGATGCGGTCCTGCTCGCCGAGCAGATACAGCGTCTCGGTGGTCTCCTCGGTCAGACAAACGATGCGTTGCGGATAACCGTCGTTCATGAGGTCTGCGCTTGCGGCCGATTGAGCAACTGCTCCATCAACTCATCCTTCTCCTGCCACAGCTCATGCACCCAGGCCTGGAAACGGGCACGAAAATCCTCATCCCCCAGATAATCGCCCTCGAAAAACTCGGGCGGAATCCGGCGCTGGCGCACATCCACAATCACTTCGCGTATCTGACCGCTGACCAGATCCCACATGGTGGGGATGCGCTCGGGATAGGCGATGGTCACATCCAGCAGCGCATCAAAAATATTGCCCATGGCCGACAGGGTAAAGGCGAAGCCGCCGGTCTTGGGCTTGAGCAAATGCCGATAGGGCGATTCCTGCTTGTCGTGCTTCACGCGCGTGAACCGGGTTCCTTCAGCAAAGTTAAGTATATTCAACGGCTTGTTGGCCATTTTCTGACAAGAGATGCGGGTGGTCTCAAGATCATCAGCACGCGCCTCGGGGTGCTTCGCCAGATACTCCGGCGAGTGGCGTTTCATGAAGGGGAAATCCAGCGCCCAGCAGGCCTGGCCAACAATCGGCAGCCACAACAGCTCACGCTTGAGAAAAAAGGCAATGTAGGCGATGCGCGGGTGCAACACCTGCTCGATGGCGATGATATCCACCCAGCTCTTGTGGTTGCTGAGCACCATATAACGGGCGTTTTTATTCAGGCCTTCCACCCCGCGCACATCCCAGCGGATATTGCCGGCCCGCTCGCAGGCGGCCAGTATCGCTGTCAGCCAATGCGCCGCAATCCACAGCACACCCATGGTGCAGCGATCACGCCAGCCCTGTGCCGGCACCGCCAGCTTGGCCAGCGTCACCACATACAAGGGGATGCCCCAGGCCACCGTGATCAACACCAGTTGGACGTATCGGAGGCTGCCCCGCACGCCCCGCCACAATGTGCTCGCCATAAAATAATCCTCTTGAGGAAACGCTGAATGTGACAGTACATCGCGGCCAGCCTCAAGTGAAGATAATGCCAATCCAACCGGCCACCGCCAGTATGCTATCGTGCCCACGCGACAGCACAGCAACACCCCCTTCCACCGAACCCGCAGGCGCCCCGGCATGAACACCCCCGGACCCGAAGCCCATCCCTACGAGAAGCTGGACCCGGGCACCCTCCTGGACGCCGTGGAAACCCTGGGCCTGCACTGCGACGGGCACTTGCTGGCACTGAACAGCTACGAGAACCGCGTGTTCCAGGTGGGTATTGAGGACAGCAGCCCGCTGATCGTTAAATTCTACCGCCCGGAACGCTGGTCGGACGAGGCGATCCTGGAAGAGCACAGCTTCAGCCTGGAGCTGGCCGAACGCGACATCCCCGTGGTGCCCCCCATCGTGGATGAGCAGGGCGAGTCCCTGCATAAGCACGCGGGCTTCCGGTTTGCCGTTTTCCGCCGTCATGG
>PWYF01000213.1 GCA_003567955.1 Thiotrichales bacterium | reverse complement strand
TTTCATATTACTTTTTTAGTTTATTAAGTATCTCCATATTATTAAGTCTATCACAACGAAGAATATTAAAATTACTGATGTTTTATACCAATCGTCTTGCCATAAATTTGTTTTTTTATCTATCGCATGTATTTTGCCTTCCCATGAAAGATCGAAGTTTAAAGATGCTTCGATAAACATTGGCTGCTTACCAAACTTTGATGTATAGCTATCTAGAATGCCGTATAAATTTTCGTCACTTTTAATATCTGCATTGCCAATACATAAGTTGCAATACCATACGTATACACCTGGGTACTTAGGAGACTTAGATATAGCTTCTGACATTGTATATTTATTAATTTTCATAAAGAACAAACTTAAATGCTTTAATTTAAATCAACATGCCTTGCATGCTATAGTATCTACAAAATCAAATCATTAAATCCAAATCTGGCTCACCAGCACTTTCACCCTTCTGGATATCAATAAAAGCCAGCATCCCATCCAAATCAGCATTATTTTCTGAGAAAAAATCTTTTAAAATAGCTAAACCGCCGTTCGCATATTCTTGAAATAATTGTACTCTTTCATCATCTGCAGCTGCGCTTCCAGACAAAGAATCCGAGCTTTGGGACTCAACCAACGCAATCAAATAAAGTAGCCCTGGCCAAGCTGGTGAATTTCCAAAGGTGCTTTGATCAATCCCTTTACCAGGGTCAGAAGACTTCAGAGACTCTCTTCTTCCATTCTTTAGACCAACAAACGCTGCAAAAAGAAGCAGTCTCCATATTTCTTTGAAAACGCCCAACCTTTCATCCATCAAAATGGTAATTATTTCTTCTTTGTCCTTTGCTCGCTGTATTCTCTTCATTTCTGGCCCACCTAAACCTTTAACTCTTTAATTTCTGTATATTCTTCAGTTTGAGAAGGAAAATACTGTTGAATCTTTTCACCATGAACTACAAGTTCTGGACTTGCCTGATCGGGCATAGTTGGTCCATGATAAACCAAGTAATATCTTTTCCCAACGCGATCGGTATCTGTAAGAGCCGACTCAACTGCACCGTTATACTGCTCTGGACTCACCAAAAGTAAAACCTGAGGAGCGAGTTCGGGAATATAACGTGCAACACCTGGTCTAAAAATACTTAAAGAGCCGAATGGGGAGTCAATAGCAACGGGATAGACAGAACCGGACAATCCTTTGAGTATAGTGGGTATCTCTGATCGTTTTTTTCCCAAAGCCACTAAGCTTGCAATAAAAACGAGAGAAGTCACAGTTCTTTCTCCAGTGCTCAGTGCTGCATCAATTTCTTGGCCATTAATATCTGACAATTCACCAGCTATTTTTTTCCTAATCTTGAGGGTATAGTCATTTGTGAGTTCTGTCCAGTAATCTTTGGTCATTATTTTTCTAAACAACTTATTGATCTCATCATTGAGCAATGGCCGAATATTTTGTGTCTCAGCCTCAAGAATATCTGCAAGTATTTTAATGCAGTCCTCAACTGCATTTACGCGCCTTTGAGCTAAGGCTGCGGCCTCTTCCTTGTCTTCAATTTGACGGATTTGAACCTTTAAAGATTCTGCTTCGCCTATAGCTTTAGTAATTTCAGTTTCCAGACTTCCAAGTTCTTTTTGCTTAGAGTCATTTTGAAAGGATAGTGACTTCCTCGTAGCTTCCAGGTTTTGGACCTCCTCATCCTTCTTTGCGCCTAACACCTGGTGAATTTTCTCAATCTCTTCATCCCTTTCACGAATATCATATATCATTTGCAAACGTTCTTTTTGAAGCTCGTTCAAGTTATTAGAAGCTTGCAAGGATATCGCCTCAATGTGTCCCAAGGCATGGTCAAGCGAACCAACAGCGTTGTTAAAATCCTGATCACCTGCGATAGTCATAAGTTTTTCAACAGCTTTTCTCTCAGGACTATCTTTTGGTAAGCTGCGCTGACATATACATTTTTCAGAATCTAACAACTCATTAAGAAAGGAATTTAGCACTCTGGCAGGAATTTTGCCTTCCGTGCGTAGTTTATTGACAATATCTTTTCCTTTGCTTAGCAGCTCAACAGAAAAAAAAGTAAACCCGTCGTCTGAAATGATTTTCATTAGCTTCTTCTCGACTTCTTTCCTACGGCTAACAAGATGATCTTTTTCTTGTATCAGCTTGATCCTCTTGGTCTGAAGCTCTTTTGCTTTTCTGTTTTTTGCTAGCTTCGTATTCACCAGGTCAATCTCCTTGCTTATTGCATCAAGGTTCTTTAAAATCTGTTGTTTTTGGCTTTGAAAATCTTCTATCTCTGTTTCTTTATTGTTTAAGCGCTCAATGAAAATCCTTTTTTCTTCAGTAACAGCACTTTTTTGCTCTGATCGAAATTTACCTCGAACATTTTGGTGCTTTAAGTCTTCAATGGTGGTCTGTAAAAGTTTCAAGCCAAGCATTTGCTGAATTGCTTCAGTCACTTGAGCTCTATTTTTTTCCATTGCCAAGTAATTAATTCTTTCTCCATTAAAAAACAAAAACCGGCTTATCCCTTCAGGAATAATTGATTCTATTCTACTTTGTGGTCTTTCTACTTTGTAGGTTTGGCCATCCTTCATCTCTTCCAGAGATAAATCAGCTTGTTTAGAGCTAATGTTTTGCTGGGAAAGAGTCAGCCTTCTGGTCAAAATGTATCTTATTGAGTGGTGCTTGAATGTGATCTCAACACTTGCTGCGACAGCATCTGGGTCTTGTGCTCCAAAGGCAAGACCTTCGTGAATTATTGAATCAGGCTTTTCAAAGTCATCAGGGCTCCCGTCGTTTCCCATAAGACCATTTCTTCCATATAGCCCCCAGAGCAAAGCCTTAAGCAACGTAGTTTTACCAAAACCATTTTCTGCATGAACTAAAGTGACATTCCTCTCACTAAGGTCAGAAAAAATTATTTCTTGCCTGCCCTTGAATTGTCTAAAATTTTCAATAACTAATCGTTCTAATCTCATTTGATAATCCGCCTGACATGGTCATATATCCTTTGATGTATATCATTTCTACGCTGTAGATGCATTACCTTCCGTTCCTCAGACAGAATGTCGCGAATTAAGTTTTGATACTCAGAATTGGCATCCATAAATATTTCTTTGGCTGTTTTATAACCCTGATCATTTGCTTCACTACGCATATTTTAAAGTCCTTTTATAAATCTGCTTGATTTCAGTTTATATTTTGAAACCATCAACATCCCCTGAGTCATGGCGGTTCAAAAAACTTTCAACATCAGGCCAGTTCTCCCTTATAATCGCCAGCTTTCTGACTCCAAGAGTAAAGGGCTTAAAAGGTCCATGAAAGGTAAGGGTTGGATGTCCCCTGTATTCACCTTCCACAACCTTTAGGTTGTTGTCAGTCTCTTGGGCCTTCTTTAATCGTTCGTTTTCCTCTTCAAGCTCACGAAGTTTTTTTATTATTTCTTCATTGGTTTCAATATGTTACTCCGAAACAAGATTGTACTTAACTCTCAAGTCGCGTAGGGAATGCAGTGCTTCTGGTCCATTTTCAGCCATCTTGCAAAATTCTGATATTCTTTTCAACTCTCTTTTAAAGAGGAAACGTTCCACATTGAACGATTTATCGTCTTCTTCCCCACCGAAGTCAGGTGGCTGGACAATAAAATCATAAATAACTGCACGCTTTTTACCAGGAGCCTTACGAAGTAGTCGTCCTCTTCTCTGAATAAACTGTCTGGGATTTGTTGAACTGGCCAATATGAATCCCATATTAAGATCTGGAAGATCAATTCCTTCATCAAGGCAACGAATAGCAACTACCCCATCCAAAAAACCAGTTCTTAAATCTTGAAGTATATCATCTCTTTCATCAGAGCTTTCCATGTAAGTAAAGTTGCGAACACGCAGACCATGTTGCTCTCCCAAGAGTCTAGCTACTGTTTTTATCTGACGAATGGCTTCATCTGATTTATTATCAAGAGTTTTACCGTCGCCGCAATAAAATATTGCCTTTTTAGGCCTGGCACTCATCTCGCTTATTAATTTATCAAGAGCAGCCAATTTGTTTATTGCTGATCCGAGAAGCCTTGACCTTCTGATCAAAAGATACATAGCTGCGTCGTTTATTTCCGTGTCGTTTTCATCAGCAGAAAAAAAACGAGCAAGACTGTTTGTAATATCTAAGTATTCTTCAGCCTCATCATCTGTTAATTCAACTACAACAGGATAGTACAAGTAAGTGGATAAATGTCCATCTGCAATGGCTTGTGACAAAGGATAGGAGAAGACATCATTGCCGAAATAGCTTATCAATGTAGCAGTCCCCTCAGGATCATTGTGTCTTTCTGGGGTAGCTGAAAGCCCCAAACGCATTGTAATGCCTTCTGGCAGGGACTTGCTCATTTTGGGAGAACCTAAATTATGGACCTCATCTGCTATTATAAGGTGATGAATGCCTGTGGATGATATTTTGCGTAATACTTTTGATTGAAACGCTTTGCTCTGAAAAGTAGCGTTTGTCGCCACAAATACTGCAACCTGGCTTAAACCATTGGTTAAGCCTTGATATGCTTCTTCAAATTTACTTTGCCATTTTTTCTGTCCCTCAAAGCATGGGACAGCATTAACACCGAACAAGGCAATTTCTGTAATCCATTGACGACAAATGCTAATGTATGGGCAAATGATTATTATCGCTATGGGATTATTTTTTTCAGAAACCTTGGCTGCCAATGCAAGTGCTGTCAAAGTCTTTCCAGACCCTGTAGCCATGGAAAAAATCCCCTTACCACCGGCTTTTACCCAGGAACGGATTGCTTCAGTCTGATAATCTCGCAACTGAACTGATTTGGGGATGATAAGTTTTTCAGAAAATATTTTTGTAGATTGACAATGAAACTTAAGATTAAGGCCTTCAATAGGCTTGGAAGAGTCATGAAAACGCTCAATAAGTTCTGAAGCTGCTTGGCTGAATTCAATGATTTTCAGTCCATGAGTGCTATCATTCCACAGATTTTCAAAATTATCTAACTCTTCCTGAACCCTCCCTTCACTGTCACGCCATGAACAAAAGACTTTTATACTTTCAAAATTTTCAACAAGACCACCGGCAGTTTCATTGGATGAACCCGCAAAGGCCACATGATTACTTTCATCATCAGAGAAAAGGCCAATCTTTTCATGAAAGATACCTCTGACAACCTCACCTTTACTATTCACTCTGATGGCCAACTTAACCTGCAGTAATCCTGAAGCAGCCAGCCAGGCAAGGGCATTCAATCTGTCACATATAATAGTATCTTCAATATCTTGCAGGTTTTTACAGACTATTGCCTTGATAATGCTTTCAGGATTGTCGCTGGCTCTTTGCAGGGCCTTTACATCATCAGAGTCAAGATATGGCGAGGCAATCAAGCGCATTTCACCACTTCTGGAGGCAAGAGCTGCTATACCCCGGGCAGCCAGGGACAAGCCTGCGCTGGTAAAGTATCCAGCTGCTCTTCTATAAAGGGATGACTTTTCAAGGCATGGCTGAAAAAAATCTTTGACCAGATTGTCCCGGCTGGATCGGTAGGATAGTTTTAGGTCTAAATTTTTAAGATTGGTCACGGCATATCCAATGTAAAACAAAACTCATCCAGGTATCGCTTTTTCTTACCTGTGAAGTTTGAACAGAATAATCAACACAAATCAAGCCTGAATCTTTGAAAATACTTAAAAGACACCCCTTTTCCCAAAGAACAGAGGTCAGAAATCAGGGGTCAGATGTCGGAAAGGACCAGC
>PWYF01000105.1 GCA_003567955.1 Thiotrichales bacterium | reverse complement strand
TCTGAAAACTGTGTTTTTTAATTTTCGTCGTAGGTAAACGCTTCGCGGTGGAATTCGGCGGCGGCCATGACTTCCTTCAGCCCGCATTCGCCCGGCTCGGGCGGCTCGGCGCCGGCCAGCACGGCCAGCACGGACCGGGCGCCATGTGACAACGACTCCAGGTTGTAGCCGCCCTCCAGCACAAAGGTGAGCCGGCCGTCACAGTGACGCTCGGCTGTTTCCATCAGCACCCCGGTCATGGCCGCGAAGCCCTCGTAGGAGACATTAAGCGCCAGGTCGTACCAGTGCGGGTCAAACCCGGCGGAGACCAGGATCAGGTCCGGCTTGAACCAGTCCGCCGCCGGCACGACGATTTCGCGCAACGCGGCCAGGAAGGCCTCATCCCCCGAACCCGCCGGCACCGGAATATTGACGGTCGTGCCCTCGCCCAGGCCGACGCCGACCTGCTCCATGTGCCCGGAGCCGGGATAAAACGGCGCGGCGCGGTGGATGTCCACAAACAGCACATCGGGATCCGCCCAGAAAATATCCTGGGTGCCGTTGCCATGATGGGCATCCCAGTCGAGGATCATCACCCGCTCGCAGCCAAGTTCGGCCTGGGCATGGGTGGCGGCCACGGCGACATTATTGAACAGACAAAAGCCGCGGGCGCGTACCGGTTCGGCGTGATGCCCGGGCGGGCGCACCATCGCAAAACTGCTGTCGGCGCGCCCGGCCACCACTTCCTCCACCGCCGCAATGGTCGCGCCGGCAGCCACCTCGGCCGCCTCCACGCTGCCCGGGCACACCGCCGTGGTATCCACATCCAGCCAGGCGCTTTTGCCGCGCAGGTCATAAATCTGGTCGAGATAGGCCGTGGTATGAACCCGGGAAAGTTGCTCGCGAGTGGCCGCGGTGCCCGTCGCGAAACGCACGCCAGCCACCGGCTCACGCGCCAGCAGATCCATCACCGCCTTGAGCCGACCGGGGTGCTCGGGATATTTCCATTCCACGTAGAGACCGGAGAGCATTTCGCGGACGCGCTTGTCGAGTCGGCCGGGCAAAAAGGCATCGTTGGTGTCGGGTTCATGCGCCAGCATGCGTTCGTCATAGAAGACCGCCACATCCCGCTGTTCGCTCATACCAGAATCCTTATTAAGGAAATACTGATTCCCTAACCACACGGGCCCGGAATCAATCTACCTTGATCCCGGGCCCGACGGAAGCTTCCACAATCCGGATCAGACGTAGAAGTCCAGATCTTCCTGATGCTTGAGAAGATCACGGATCTTATGCGGGTCATCACCGAAGAAATACACCAGCCCCCAGTGGGTGCCGTAAGCCTCGCGCTCGGCCACCACTTCTTCCTGAAGGTCATAGAGTTCATGACTCTCGAAATAGGGGTGGTTGGCGGTTTCCTCGGGGAAGTCCAGCTTGCTGACCACACGCCGACGGGGGAACACCCCGAAGCAGCCGGCATAGCCTTTGGCGTCCTTGACCGGCTCGGGGAAAAAGGCATCGACTTCTTCCTTCGTCGCCTTGGGGTCGAACACCAGTGCCGTGGCCTGGTAGGCGTTGAAGCCATAGGCCCGCTCGATCAACTCAAAGGCCTTGAAGCCCGGCGGCCGGTAGGCCACTTCGCCGAAGTACATGGTGCCATCGGCGGTCACAAAGTACTCGGGGTGAATCAGGCCGAACCTGATATCGAAGGCCTTGATGAGCTTCTTGATCTCCTCGGTAATCGCATGGCGCCAGCTCTCAAGCTCCGGGGTGGCCGGCACGAACACCGAGTACCCCAGGGTCACGTATTCGGAAATATTCAGGAACTTGATTTCGTAGTCATGAATCCAGCATTCGACGGCGAACTCCCAGCCATCCAGATGACTTTCCATTAGCAGCGGATACTCGCTGTCGGGAATCGCGTCGATATCCTCGGCGCTACGCACCACCCGATGCCCCAAACAGCCGGCCTGGTCGAAGGCCTTCAGGTGAATCGGGTCATTGGGGTCGCCATCAAGCTTCAGCAGCGTCTGGTTGACGCGCTTGAGGAAGCGATACACATCATCACGCTCGTGGGCCTCCTCGAAAACACCGACGCGGATACCGCCCAGGTGAGCACGCCGTTTCATCAGCGCCTTGTCACGAAACAGCACCGACTGACCATGCAGACGGGGCTTGTCCATCAATACTGAATTGATGGCGCCGGCCCATTCCACCGTCTCCTCGAACAGCGGCACGGACACGTCCACGCCCTCTTTCTGCAAAAGCTCGGCAATTTCCAGCGAGCGTTCGTTGAGACGGTCGAAATTCCACTTCATGTAGGGAATGTTGTGCTGGTGGCAATAATCCTCGGCCCAGTCCGGCGCCACCACGATATAACGCCGGTCAAAATCCTCCATCGCCTTGATGGCGTTCAGGCTCCAGCCGAGCAGTGCAATATAGCCCTTTGCCTGGTCCTTGTTGGCCATTTTGGGATCGGCATGGACCTCGATATCGGTCTTGCCTGCCGGATCCTGCGACATCTTGTCTGTGTTGCTCTGCTGTACCATGGTTGGTCACCTCCACTGCATGTTGCGGATGGACCGGAAAACCTTCGGAAACTGTTCCGATCAGGGGAACCGGGACTACTCACCCTACACCTCTGAGCTACAGTCTTCCAGTTGACCGGGATGGGCTTAACGCCCGGCGCCCCAGCTTTTACGGACCTGACAGCAGATCTCATCGACCTCCTCGCGGGGCACGGCATCACCGCCGCCATGCGCCCGGGGGTCGTAATGAAAGGCGTACAGCCGCGCGGCAAACTGCGCCACCGGCAGCGAGGATTCACCCGGCCATTCGCCATGGCCATGGGTGGCCGTGACGATGCCCTGGCCCCAGTCCTGCGCGCTGTCATTGTTGGGGTTGAAGAAATACACCCGCATGGTGCCGGTCTCATCCAGCGCCAGACGCTGGATGCTGATGGCATGCCAGCCCAGGAAGCGCCCCAGGCTGTCGGTGGCGGCGATGCCCGCCGGTTGCGGGTGCACCAGCGGCGCCTCGCCGTTGTAGTAAGGATGACAGGCCCCGTAGAAATCGCGGATAAATGTATCCAGCGCCTCGATATTACCGGTGGCCACATTCACGGCAATGCGAAACCCGCGCCAGACGCCGTCACCGTGGAACTCGGGATTCACCCACTGGTGCGGGTCGCCGCCACGCTGGGCGCAGCGCCGGCCCATCTCCCAGTAGATCCGGTCCAGATGCCCCACCATGGCCACCGACACCGCATCGGTATCGGCGATCATGCCTTCGGCCAGCCCCGGGGGTAATTCAGAAGACGTCAGTGATTCACCCTCGAAACGCATCACAAGATCATCATCACGCGCCACCTCGTGGAGCAATTCCAGCAGGCGGCGTGGATCCGCATAGGCCCACATGGAAAGCGCCCGCGCCGACTGGCAGGTGGGGTGATTGCCCTGCCCCACGCCCAGCGGCTGACCCAGCATGCACAGCAGGTCCGCCAGCAGATACATGCGGGGCTCGCCCGCCTCGCCGAACAGCATCGTGAGCCGCGCGCCGACGCCCTCATGCAGGGGCGCACGCAACTGGCGCCACAGCCCGGCCGCCACGCCCGGCACATGCAGCAGACCGCGCTCCAGCAGCATCGCCAGGCCATGTGCGGCCTGCGGGGTGCGCGGGGTAATCACCTCATCGATCAGGGCATAAACCAGTTGGCGGTAGCACAGCAGGGTGTCGCAGCCGGTACTGCTCAGCCCCAGCACCGTGAGCTGCAGATCATCGTGACGGCCACGCAGATGTTGCATCAGTGCCGGCTGATAGGCCGAGACCAGGCCTGTCTCACGCATCAAAGCGCCCATGGCCTGCGCTTCCGCAATCAGGTCGCTATAGGCCATCTCATCCAGGCGCTTTGTATACTGCTCAATACCGGGGTCGTCGGCACAGCCCGGCGAGGGTGTGAACAAAGCATTGACCAGCCGGGTGGCACGGCCATCGGGGTCGGCCCCGGTATCCACTTCCGGGTCGGCACGGGCAATGGCAATGCGGGTGATCATATGTGCAATGGTGTCCACCCGCACCGGCTGCTGGGCCAGCATGCGCCAGGCCTCCCGGGCCAGTTCCCCGGCCAGGTGTTCGGTACCCAGCCGCTGCAACAGGAAGTGGTAATGATCGCGCACCAGCAAACCGAGCCCGCCGGGCCGGTTGCGATCCGCCTCGCCCAGTTCATTACCGACCAGGTCGAGATTCAGCGCCATCATCCGGCGCAGAAAGCGCTGCGCATGCTCGGCACTGATCTGCGGATGCTCATAATCCCCCTGTGCCACCGCCAGCAACCGGATCTGGCTCAGCATTTCCACCAGCGTGGCCTCACGCTCACCCAGGCGCAGGGTGCGCCAGGCCAGCTCCGCCGACAGCGTGGCCGGATAATCCCAGTCACTGCCGGCGAACACCTGTGCGGCTTCCAGCGCCGGCACCCGCTCATAAAGCGCCTCCAGGCCGCCCGGCTGGCGCATCAGGGCGACCATGGCATCCAGCACCTCAAATATGGGCGCGTAGGGGTCGTCCCGATGGGCGGCTTGCAGCGCCGCAATGGCCGTGTCCAGCTGTTGGGCGACCTGCTCCGGTGACTCTGTTGTCCCGGTCGCGCCGGGGCTTTCGTGCGTCATTGCATCCTCCGCAAGGCGGGCAGGATCATTCGTCCTGATCGCCCCACTATGACATACAGACGACCCCGGATTCGAAGCCATACCGGCTTGAACCCCCAAGACGAATTCGCTACAGATGCAGTATGTGCCTGTGCAAATTGAGTGGTGCGACAGACTCTGGCAGCGCGAAACTGGCGCTCCTCTTGCTTCTCATTTTACCGGGTCTTGCCCACGCCATACCCCCGACACCACCGATACCACCCACCCTGGTGCTGGCGACGGACAGCGGATTCCCGACCGACGGACCCGATCAGTGGCGGATGGAACCCGTCACTGTTCCCACACCGGACGATACTTCCGCCGACGAAGCGTCGTCTCCGCGAGTGGAAGCGCTGCTTGAAGCCCGCGAGCAAAGTGAGGTCAGCCCGGCGCATGAAGATTTCCCCCTTATCCCGGGGTGCGAGCCGGTGGCCGGGGACATCTCGGAACTGCCCCTGCCGGATCAGGGGCATCATCTGGGCTCGCGCGGCATCTGCCTGCCGGCGCAGTGGGTGGACAGCCTTTTTGCCACCGAAGCGGATGATTTTCACGCCGCGCGAACCCTGTTGCGGGTCATCTCCTTTGCCCGCCTGGAATCCGGCGAGCGCATGAGCACCGGCACGCTGATCAACGCCCGCACTACCCTGCCGCATACGGGGGAGCGCCTGTCGCTGATACTGCGCAGTGATGACAAGGAGGATGACCGGCTCAGTGAACGCGATGATATTGAAGAAGACGCAGACGCCGGAGTAGTGCGCGCCGCCCTGCGCTGGGCGGCGCTGCAAACCCGCTATCTGACGGGGCATCTGGATACCGGGATACGGGGTGGCCGCCCTTTTGTGCGCAGCCGTTTCAGAGTGCAGAACCGCTTCGGGGAGTACAACTGGGCCCGCCTGGCCCAGGAATTTTACTGGCGCGACACCGACGAGCGCCGGGGAATGGCGACGGAACTGGAACTGGGTCGGGCGCTCACACCCAACAGCGCGGTGCGGCTGAACACCCTGGTCGAAAGCAATACCCGCCTCAGGCGCGAAGGGGTGGACTGGCAATGGAGCCAGAGCGCGTCCTGGTTTGTGCGGCTGAAGAAGCGCTCGGCGATCCAGGCCCGCATCCGCTTTCGCGGACGCACCGAACCCAACTTCCGTATCGACGGCTGGCAGACCAGTATGCGCTGGCGGCACAGTTTCTGG
>PWYF01000029.1 GCA_003567955.1 Thiotrichales bacterium | reverse complement strand
TGATCGGCAAAACGGTTCATCGCGGCAGCAGGCTGTTGATTATCACCCCGGCGAGCCCCAGCAAAACGAACCACAGCAGGGCCCAGGCAGGAATGCTCAGGCCGAGAAAGCTCCAGTCGATTACGGCGCAGTCGCCGGTGCCACGCAGGGTCATGGCCAGGGTTTCGCCGAGGCCAAAGCTGTCCAGCATGCCGTGCAGGTCGGGCCCGCAAGCCGGCACCTGATCCGGGGGCAGCCCCTGCAGCCAGACGTGACGGGCCGCGATAGCGGCGCCGCCCGCGCCAAGCAGTCCGCTGAGTCCGGCCCAAAGCCAGGGGAGCCGGGCGTG
The DNA here is from genome assembly GCA_003567955.1 of Thiotrichales bacterium. Lineage (GTDB taxonomy): Bacteria > Pseudomonadota > Gammaproteobacteria > UBA5335 > SLRW01 > SLRW01. The sequence continues at coordinate 5,532 of PWYF01000029.1, read as the reverse complement.
GCCCGGGAACAGGGCTGCCAACAGAAAGACGGCAGTCATTACATAGAAGACCCAGCGCTGCAACAGGCACAGTGGGCAGGGGGCCAGCCCGACCCACAGTTGCAGATACCAGGCAAAGCCCAGTAGCCCGGCGCAGACCAGGGCTGCCACCACGTTGAGTGTGCGGCGTCCGGGATGGCGCAGGGTTTCAGCCAGGCGGGTGTACATAAGACTCATGGGCCACGGTACAGGTGAAGCAAAGTGTCTGGCCCGGCGGGATTACCACTCGCGGCGGTAATCGTCTTCCCAGGGGCGGGCGGGTTTGAGTGAGTCGCGGTAGCGGCGGTCGCGTTCCAGTACCCGACGGCGGATGCCCTGGCCGATGGGGCTGCGATCGATGACCCACAACAACAGCAACAGCGCGATGACCGCAAGCACAATGAGCAGCAGCATCATGATAATTTTGCTCCGGCATGACGGGTTGCGGTCACGAGCATCAGTCCTGGTACTGTTTGGTCTTGAGGCCGTCCTGGCGCGCATACCAGGCAGCAAGATTGCGAATATCCTCGTCGCTCAGTCCGGCGGCTACCCCTTGCATCAGCGGATCCTGGCGCTCGCCGCTGCGATACTGGCGCAGGGTACGCGCAAGATAGTCAGCATGCTGTCCGGCAATAATCGGCCATTCCGGGTTCTGGCTGACACCGGTGGGGCCGTGGCAGGCGGCGCATTGCTCATTGGCAAGGGTTTCGGCAGCTTCCAGATCGGCGGCCTGGGCGCTGGCGCTGATAGCCAGGAGCAGTACTGACATGGCGGCAATCACGGATTTCATGTGGTGTCTCCCTGGGTGTTCGGTTCGGGCACTTATTCCCCGGATTCAGAAGCAAACCAGGCAGCAATATCGCGCTTGTCCTGTTCGCTGAGGTTGGCCACATTGGCGCGCATGGCGGGGTGCTGGCGTCGGCCTTCCTTGTATGCCTGCATGGCATCGACCAGATATTCGGCATGTTGCCCCCCCAGGCGGGGTACGCGATAGGTGGGGTAGGCATTGGTCAGGCCTTCAATCCCGTGGCAGCCCATGCAGGTGGATGCCTTGATTTTGCCGGCTTCCGGGTCGCCAGCCATCACAGCGCCGCTGAGTAGTACGCACAGCGTGGCCCCAAACAGCCCCGTCACTCGCATGATTTTCATGAATAGTGCCCCTTTGATCCTTGCTGTTCTGTCATCGCCTGGCCTAACGGGCCGCATTGGTCTGTTCGACGGCGCATTATATGCGAGCCGCCGCGCTGCGCCTAGTGCCCGGGCTTAGGCCGTGGCCTGGTAAGCCCGCACAAATTCCTCGGGCATGCGGCACGGGCGGCCACTGTCGAGACGAATACAAACCCATTGCGTCATGGCGCGCATGACCGTGCGATTGTCTTGTGCGCGCACCAGCTGATAGCGCCGTTTGATGCCCAGTTTGCCAGGATCTGTGATCCAGGTGGCAATGCGGATGGTTTCACCTTCATGGCTGGCCGCCAGGTAGTCCAGTTCGTGACGGCGGGCGACCATGGCGCGGTTGAGTCGCTCGTAAAGCGCCCAGTCGACCCCCAGAGCGCAGCTGTGATCCCAGGCGATTTTTTCCAGCCAGCCCAGATAGACCACGTTGTTGGTATGACCCATGACATCGATGTCATCGGCACTGACCTGCACCTCAATGAGGTGCGGATTGGGGTAATCCCACGGCTCAGTTGGTGCGGGTGCATTCTGATCCTGCTGCGTCACCACAGATTCTCCGCTTATTCAAACTTGCGTTTACGCCACCACGGATAAAAATCCGGCATGTCACTGCCCGGTTTCATGCTGAAACGGGCCGGGCGTTTTTCCAGAAAAGAGGTGACCCCCTCTGCTGCATCGGGCGATTGCCCCATGTAGCCAATGGCGCGGGAATCAATCTTGTGGGCTTCCATGGGGTGGTCAGTGGCGCTCAGGCGCCAGAGCATCTGGCGATTGAGGGCGGTGCAGACGGCCGAGGTGTTATCGGCAATCTCGCGCGCCAGTGTCTGCGCGGCAGGCAGCAGCTCATCGGCGCTGTGCACGCTGCGCACGAGCCCGCCGCGCAAGGCTTCGTCGGCATTGAACACCCGCCCGGTATAGACCCATTCGGCGGCCTGTTGCATGCCCACCAGACGGGGCAGAAACCAGCTCGAGCAGGCCTCCATGGTGATGCCGCGACGGGCAAAGACAAAGCCGAAGCGGGCGTTGTCGGCGGCCAGCCGGATGTCCATGGGCAGGGTCATGGTTACGCCCACGCCCACGGCCGCGCCATTGAAGGCCGCAATCACCGGTTTTTTGCACTCATAAATTCGCAGCGCCACCATCCCGCCGCCGTCACGGTCAAGATCACCCAGCGCTTCTTCGGCGCGGGCCTCGCGATTGAAGGTATCGCCACCCTTTTCCAGGTCGGCGCCGGCGCAAAAAGCCTTGCCCGCTCCGGTCATGATGATCACGCGCACCTGGTCGTCGGCGTCGGCCTGGTCAAAGGCGGCGATAAGTTCGCGCATCATGGTGGCGTTGAACGCATTCATGCGTTCGGGCCGGTTCAGAGTCAGTGTCAGTACGCCCTGGTCAATTGCGTAGTCCAGTGTGTCGTAGTTCACGGGGCTCTCCATGCAATATCGGGTGTTTGGTGGCGCCGCAGTATAACAGCGTCAGCCCGCTGATCCGTGCCCGCTGCGCTGACAGCTGCCGCGGTCAAGGCTTGCCCAGGCGTCCAGGGTCTGCAGACTCACGACGCTGGCGGTGCCCATGGGTAATGGGGGCGTGTCCAGCAGCCATCCGGCCACGATTTCCAGCCCGGGATTGTGGCCGATCAGCAGCAGGCTGTGAATGTGTTCCGGTGTCTGGCGCAGGCGAACCAGCATTTCATAGGGGTCGGCTTCATAGAGGTCATCGGTGTATTCGGCTGTTGCCGGATCGATGCCGGCATGTTCGGCCACAATGCGGGCGGTGGCGCGGGTGCGCCGGGCACTGGATACCAGCATGTGATCAAAGCAGCCATGATGATCACGCAGTTTTTGCGCCACCTGCCGGGCCTGTTCCCGGCCACGCGGTGTGAGTTCGCGGGCATGATCGGCGCCGGGTTCCGGGGCCCGGTCGGCTTCGGCGTGGCGCAGCAGGACCAGAGTGCGGATACTCATGTTGCTGTTCCAGTGTGGGCGTGGGCGATGCGGCAGGCGATATCGGGATGATCGCAAAACAGCCCGTCTACCCCGTAGTCAAAATAAAACCGCCGCAGTTCTGCTTCCAGGTCGGTGTCACCGGGGGTGAGCTGGTCGGCGCGGAAGGTATAAGGGTGCACCAGCAGTGCGCGCTCATGGGCCTCACGCACCAGCGCGTTATTGTTAACCGGCTGGCGTTGTGCGTCTTCAATCAGGCGCTTGTCGGGACCAATGCCGTTGGCATAGCCGGCGATGCGATCAAGCCCGGCGTTGTCCGGCATCTGGTCGAGTAGCTGGATCAGCGGCAGTTCGCTGCCGAGCGTGTGGCGCATATAAGCCAGATTATCCGGGTCAAACGACTGTATGCAGGCCGGGTCGTCGCGGCGACTGTAGCCAAAGTCGGCGAGCATGGCCAGCAACGGTTCTTCCATGGCCAGGCCGCGCTCGCGATGGAAGACGGGGTGTTTGGTTTCGGGATAGATGCCGACGCGACGGCCTGTCAGGCGGTTGAGTTCGGTCAGGAGTTGCAGCAGCGCTTCGAAAGTGGGGATGTGAAAGCCCTGGCTGTCCCGGCGAAAGCGGCCCGGTAGCCGTTCTCTGGCACACAACTGGCGGATTTCGGCCAGGTCAAAATCAGCCGGATACCAGATATTGTCTGCGTGCCGGCGCTGCGGAAATTTTTCGGCCACGTCGGTGGTGGCGGCGAGGTTGATGTCGTGCAGGATCAGCAATACGCCGTCTCGGGTCATGACCAGGTCGGGTTCCAGATAATCCACACCCATGGCATGGGCCATGGCGTAGGCCGGCAGCGTGTGCTCGGGCAGATAACCGCAGGCGCCGCGGTGGGCAATGACTGTTTTCATGACTCACAGATTAACAAAGTTACTTGTCGGTGACGCGGGGCCGGGGGAGACTGGGTGATATGAATCATCTGGCCCATATTGTGCTCTCGCCCCCCGACCCCGCCTGCATGGTGGGTAATATGATGGGAGATTTTGTACGCGGGCGAGCAGTGGCCGAGGGGAGTGACGGCGTCAGCCGGGGGGTCCGCTTGCATCGCTGTATTGATCGCTGGACCGATGAGGATCCGGTGTTTTGTCGCAGCCGGGCGCGGCTGGCGCCGCCATTCCGGCGCTATGCCGGTATCCTGGTGGATATTTATTATGACCACTTCCTGGCCCGGCACTGGTCCGAGTACGGCCCTGAACCCTCGCTCACCGACTATACCGCCCGGGCCTACGAGACGTTGGCACAGTGGCAGCCGATCATGCCGGAGCGGATGCAGGGCTATGTGTCCCGTTTGTGGCAGCATGATGGCCTGGCGGCCAGCCGGTCTCTGGCCGGCGTGGCGGCGCAGTTGTCGGCGCTCGCGCGGCGTATGCGTCGGCCGGGACCGCTGGCACACGGGGTGGCGCCGCTATGCGAGTTTTACGACGAGCTGGAACAGGACTTCCACGCCTTCTACCCGGGCCTCAGGGCCCGGGTAGCGGCATGGAACGGGGTTGATGTGCAGGCGCTGGGGTGCTGGGCGCCGCCAATCAGAAGGTGAAGAACAAGTAGGCGCCGGTGGAGGTGATTTCGTGCTCAGGCTCCACATTGCCGGTGCCGCCATGGGTGGAAGAGCTGTCAATATCCCAGTAGCGGATAAAGTGGCGTACACCGACGGTAGCGCCGGTTTCCAGCTCAAAGCTCAGCATCAGGCTGACATCGAAGCCGCCGCCGCCGCTGAGGCTGTTGCTGGCGTTACCAAAGCCCGGGTTGGCGTCGTCAAAGCCGGATTTGATGCGCCCGTCCCAGAGGAAGTTATAGGCGGCATAGAGTGACCAGAAGCCGCGACCGCCGAAGGTGCCGTCAAACTGCACGCCCACGGGCGAGTAGATGTATTCAACCCGGCGGTCGTAACCATCGGCGCCTTCGATGTCATGTTGCCAGCGGCGGTAACCGATGCCGGCAAAAGGGGCGGCCCAGGAGGTGGCGTGATGGCCCAGGCGATATTCAATTTCATAAAGGAATTCGCTGGTGTCTTCATCCGCAAAATCGGGCGCGCCGGAGCGGTTGTTACCGTCAATGTCACCGGTGCCGCCCATGACCCGCAGGTCGAGCGCGCCGTTCCAGTAACCGCGGCGGTCAAAAAAGCGGACTTCCAGCCCCTGCAGGCGGCTTTCGGAAAGGACCCCCTCTTCTTCATACTCCAGGGCCTGGGCGACAAAGCCGATGCTGAAGTGCGAACTGGTCGTGGCCATGGCTGGCGCGGCGAAGGCGGCGCTGGCAGCGACCAGGCTAACGGCGGCAATCTGTTTCATCGGTCGTTCCTGTTCTGTTTATCACAGTGCCGGCAGCGGCCGGGCGTGTCGGT
>PWYF01000268.1 GCA_003567955.1 Thiotrichales bacterium | reverse complement strand
GAGCAGGTGGAGGCGGAGGATCGCTACGGCAGTACTTCGGTACTCGGTTTTGTGATTATGGTCCGGGATCGCCGGCACCTGGCCCGGATCATGCGGCGTATGCATGCCATGCGGCCCGTTATCCGGGTCAGCCGCGCCCGTTCCTGACCCCGGCCGCCACTAATCCGCCTTGATTGCAATTCGGGAGACTGCAGATGTCGCGAGAGATTATTCACTCCGATAAGGCACCGCGTGCCATCGGCCCTTATGCCCAGGCCGTGGCGGTAGGTGATACCGTGTATTTATCAGGCCAGATTCCGCTTGATCCGCACAGCATGACGCTGGTCGAGGGCCCCATAGAAGACCAGGCCCGGCGAGTGTTTGACAACCTTGCCGCGGTGGCCGGGGCGGCCGGGGCCGGACTCGAGGATATCGTCAAGCTCACCATCTATCTGGTGGACCTGGGCGATTTTGCCCGCGTCAATGCGGTGATGGAGGAGGTTTTCGGCGAGGTGCGCCCGGCTCGGGCCGCCATTGGCGTGGCGGCCCTGCCCAAGGGCGCCGCGGTGGAAATGGACGCCATTCTGGTTCGCGGTGGCGGATAAGGGTCCGATGAAGACCAGGGAGCGGTCTGTACAAGGGGGTGTGCCGGCGTTGTCAGCGCTGGACGGCGTCGGTCCGGCACTGCAGGGGCGGCTCGAGCGGCTGGGCATTCACAGTCCGGCGGATTTGCTGTTTCATCTGCCTCTGCGTTATCAGGACCGCACCCGGGTGGTGGCGCTGGGGGCGCTGCGCCCGGGCCAGTATGCTCTGGTTGAAGGGACCGTTGCGCTTACCGAGGAAGTGCGTCGGGGCCGGCGTATGTTGCTGTCACGCATTGGTGATGGCAGCGGGTTTCTTACCCTGCGTTTTTTCCACTACCGTAGCAGTCAGGTGCGCCTGCTTCAGGCGGGGCGGCGGCTGCGCTGTTATGGTGAGGTGCGTGCCGGAGCAACGGGACTGGAGATGGTACATCCGGAATACCGGGTTGACCCCGACAGCGGTGGCAACGCGACCGAGGATCGCCTCACACCGGTGTATCCCGCCACCGAGGGTCTGAGTCAGTATCGTCTGCGGCAACTTTGCCGTCAGGCACTGGACTGGTTGCCCCGACTGGATTTACAGGAGTATCTGCCGCCTGACGTATTGCGCCGGCAGGGGATGCCTACGCTTGAGCAAGCTCTGCTTGAAGCCCACCATCCGTCACCGGAAACCGATGTGGCTGCGCTGGAAGCTGGCACACATCCTGCCGTGCGGCGACTGGCGCTGGATGAACTGATCGCGCACCAGCTCAGTTTGCGGCGGGTACGTCAGCGTGCCCGCAGTTTTCGCGCGCCAGCGTTAACGATCGAAAACGGGCTTGAATCCCGGCTGCGCCAGCAACTCGGTTTTGAGTTGACCGGTGCCCAGCGCCGGGTGTTATCTGAATTGCAGACGGATATGACAGCGCCCCGTCCCATGATGCGGCTGGTGCAGGGCGACGTGGGCTCGGGCAAGACCGCCGTGGCGGCACTGGCTGCCGTGCGGGCCGTCGCTTCAGGCTTTCAGGTGGCGTTGATGGCCCCCACCGAGTTGCTGGCCGAGCAGCACCAGCGCAATTTTGCCCGCTGGTTTGAGCCACTGGGGCTTTCCGTGTTGCGTCTTGGCGGGCGTCAGGGTGTGCGCGAGCGACGGGCGCTGCTGGCGCGTATTGCCTCGGGCGAGGCGCATCTGGTGATTGGTACGCACGCCCTGTTTGAACAGCAGGTCAACTTCAGCCGTCTGGGTCTGGTGATTGTGGATGAGCAGCATCGCTTCGGGGTACACCAGCGACTGGCCCTGCGAGAGAAGGGTACGCACGGGGAGGTGTTGCCCCATCAGCTGATCATGACCGCAACACCCATTCCCCGCACCCTGGCGATGGTCGCCTGTGCTGACCTGGATGTGTCGGTGATTGACGAGTTGCCCCCGGGCCGCAAGCCGGTGACCACGGTTGCATTGCCCGAGACGCGGCGCGCGGATGTGGTCGCGCGGGTGCAGGCGGCCTGCGCCAGCGGCGCCCAGGTCTATTGGGTGTGTACCCTGGTGGAGGAATCGGATGTGCTGCAGTGCGAGGCTGCGGAACAGACTGCGGCGGCGCTGGCCGAGGCCCTGCCCGAATTGCATGTGGCGCTGGTGCATGGGCGTCTGTCCGGCACCGACAAGAGTGCTGCCATGACGGCTTTTGAGCGTGGCGAGGTTGACCTGTTGGTGGCGACCACGGTGATTGAAGTGGGGGTGGACGTACCCAATGCCAGCCTGATGATTATTGAAAATGCCGAACGCCTGGGGCTGGCGCAGTTGCACCAGTTGCGGGGACGTGTGGGTCGGGGTGAGACGGGTGGTGTGTGTGTGCTGATGTATCATGCCCCCCTGTCCGAGGTGGCCAGGACCCGACTTGCGGCTATGCGCGAAACCGTGGACGGTTTCGAAATTGCCCGTCGTGACCTGGCTCTGCGTGGCCCGGGTGAGTTGTTGGGAACCCGCCAGACCGGCGAACAGCGGCTGCGTATTGCCGACCTGCTGCGGGACCAGGATTTGTTGCCCGTGGCCCAGCGTGAGGCGGACCGGTTGCTGGCGCAGAAGCCGGCGCTGGCTGATCGCATCATCAGCCGCTGGCTGGGCAGGGATCCGGATCGTTATGTTCAGGCCTGAGGCGCGACGATAATCAATGCTTTCCTGTCCGGCATGAATAGTGAGCATGGCATCAGCGCGTTGGCATCATCGCGGGGCTGGTTGCCCCGTCAGGCTGTCCCGGCCGCGCGGCTGCCGGTTGCGCTGCGCAGGGTGCTGCTCGACAATGGCTCGCTGACCGCGCTGGTGAGGGATTTTTGCCTTGATCAGCCTTTTTCAGTGCGGGTGCTGACCCAGTCACGTCAGCCGGTATCCGTGGATGAGCGGCGCCTGCTGGCGATGATGACGGGGCAATGGCCTCTGGTGCGCGAGGTGTATCTTTGTCGGGGCAATCAGCCGCTGGTGTTCGCCCGTTCGCTGGTGCCACCGCGCGGCCTTGAAGGCGCCTGGCGCCATTTGCGCCGGCAGGGGCGACGCCCGCTGGGGGCAACGCTTTTCGCTGATGTGAGGGTTCACCGCGGGCCGCTCGAAATTGGTTGCCTGCCGTCGTCTCATGCCCACTGCCGCCGGCTGTGCGGGGAAGGTCTGATTGCGGATGGGCAAGGACTGTGGGGCAGGCGGTCGGTATTTTTGTTGCGTGAGCAGCCATTGCTGGTGAGCGAGTTTTTTCTGCCCGCTTTTGTGCGGGTGCTGGAAGAGGCGCTTTGACAAGTGCAGCTTAAACATAAACTGGCTGAAATCTACCGCCAATCGCTGCGTTCACTGGAAGCGGCGATTGCTGCTGTGCTGTTGCGGTGGCAGCAATTGTCCGCCGGCTGTATACGACTTTGGCGAATATCGACACCGGTTGTTGCCGAGCGCGCTGACGCCTATGCCGTACTCATGCGCTGGAATCGTCCACGGGGCATTTTGTTGTTGCTGTGGCCGGTGTTGTGGGCGTTGTGGATTGCCGGCGAGGGGCGTCCGGAACCGCTGGTGCTGATTGTCTTCGTGACCGGCGTGTTTGTGATGCGATCAGCCGGCTGCATTATCAATGATGTGGCCGACCGGCGGATTGACCCGCATGTGACCCGGACCCGCGAGCGCCCGCTGGCGACGGGGCGGGTGAGTATGCCTGAGGCGCTGGTCCTTTTCGGGCTGTTATGCCTGATCGGCTTTGGCCTGGTGTTATTGATGAATCCGCTGACCATCATGCTGGCCTTTGCCGGGCTGGGTCTGCTGGTGCTTTATCCTTTCAGCAAGCGCTTTACCTATATGCCCCAGGCGTTTCTGGGCGCTGCCTTTGGCTGGGCCGTGCCCATGGCCTTTGCCGCCCAGACCGGCACCCTCGTGCCCCTGGCCTGGCTGCTGTTTTTCATCGTGCTGCTGTGGGCGATTGTCTACGACACCATGTATGCGATGGTCGACCGTGACGATGACCTCAAAATTGGCGTGAAATCCAGCGCCATTCTTTTCGGTGAACTTGACCGTCATATGATCGGTATCGTCCAGGTGATGATGCTCGCGGGGCTGGTGCTGGTGGGCCAGCAAGCCGAGCTGGGCGTCTGGTATTACGGCGGGCTGGCGGTGGGCGCCGGGCTGTTTGTCTGGCACCAGGTGCTGATTCATGACCGCTCACGCGAGGGCTGTTTCCAGGCCTTTCTGCATAACAACTGGTTTGGCCTGGCGGTATTTTGCGGCCTCTTGCTGGATTATATCTACGCCGTGCCTTAAGGACCCGCTTCAGACGTGATGAATTAATCAGCGTTTGCTTCGGGCGCGTGTCGGTCAAAAAAGCGGTTGAGGTGTTCCGCCACCTGCGTCGGTTGTTCTTCCTGCACAAAATGACCGGCCTCAAGCTCCGCCACTTCAATTTGCTTGAAGCAATCCTCGTGATGGTTGAGGTAATCGGGCGTGATCACCGGGTCGCGCTTGCCGTAGATATACAGCCCCGGCATGGGGTAGACGTGTTCGGACAGCCCGGCCCAGCGACCGACATCGTCATTCAGCGCGCGGTAATAATTGGCGCCGGTCTCGGGGGTGCCCGGGATACTGTACATACGCACGTATTCCTCGAAACTGTCGGGCGGGAATTCGCCCCCCCAGGATTGCAGGAAGTAGCCCAGCCAGTGGCGTTCATTGCCGGGGATGAGCTTGCCTGGCAGGTCGGTTTGCTGGAAGTGCTGGTACCAGATGGCGAAGCCGCTGGTGCTGCGCTGGTTTTCAATCACTTCCATGTTGCCGCGCAGGTTGTTGATCAGGGCGATATTCATCAATACCAGGGCTCGAAAGCGCTCGGGGGCGGCTATCGCCATTTCCTGGGCAACGATGCCACCCCAGTCGTGGCCGACCAGCAGACACTCTTTGACTTGCATGGCATCGAGTACGGCGAGCATGTCCGCGGCCAGTGACTGCTTGCGGTAGCGCGAGAGTTCCGCGCAGCGCTCGCTGTCACCGAGCCCCAGCAAGTCCGGGGCGATCACCCGCCAGCGCGGGTCAAGATGTGCGGCAACATGGGTCCAGCAGTAGCCGCTTTCGGGCCAGCCATGAAGCATCACCACTGGCGTGCCCTCACCGCCGCTGTCACGGACGTGGAACCGCCCCCGCGGGGTGGTGATATCAAGTCCTTGCATGAGGATTCTCCGTACCGGTCACAACAGCCCGATGATACGGCGGGGGGCGGACTGGGTAAATTGGTATTGTTGCTCAGCCCCTGGCTTCGATTGTCTCGCGGCGGCGGACAAGCACGATATAGCGCAGGCTGGCAATCAGCTCATCATGCTGGTTAAAGACCTTCAGTTCATATTCAACTGTGCCGATTTCGGGGCGCGAGCCGGAAGGCCGGGGGCTTACACAGGTGGCTTCTACCCGCAGGGTATCTTCGGGGCGCACCGGTTGATGCCAGCGCAGGTCATCGAAGCCGGGTGAGCCGATTGTGGCGCAGTCCAGCAAGACGTTTTCAACAAACAGTTTCATGGTGACAGCAGCGGTATGCCAGCCGCTGGCGATCAGCCCCCCGAAGATACTGTTCCGGGCTGCCTCATCATCTATATGAAATGGTTGCGGGTCGTAGTCCTGGGCGAAATCGGTCAGTTCCTCTTCGCTCAGGGTATAACTGCCAAAGCTCTGGCTTTCACCCGGGCGGAAGTCTTCAAAAAAACGCTGGCTCACGCGTGATCCTCCGCGGCTGTATCTGTGGCCGGTTGCCGCAGCAGGAACATGCCACCCGAGCGCATGTGCATGACCACCTCGTTGCGCTGGTTGAGGACTTCGAAGTGATTGGTGACAAAGCCGAGTTCCGGGCGTCTCGGATGCACACGGCGGGACAGGGTTTCCATACGCAGGTGCAGGGTGTCGTCCGGCCGCACCGGCGCCAGCCAGCGAACATACTCCACGCCGGGTGAGCCCATGGAGCTGGAACGGTTGAGCACGTGGCGGACCATCATGCGCATGCACAGGGCCGCCGTATGCCAGCCGCTGGCAATCAAGCCGCCATGCCAGCCCTGGCTGGCGAGCTGTTCATCGATGTGCATGGGTTGGGGGTCATAGCGTCGGGCGAAATCGATCAGGTCTTCGCGACTGACGGTCTCGGCACCGAAAACCGAGCGCTCGCCCACCTCGAAATCTTCCCAGTACAGAGTCTGCACGTTGCGCTCCGGAGTTGCTGGATTGGCGATGCCGGAGCCCGTGACTTGCATGCCCGGGCCGGGCCAGTGAAGGCGGCATTCTACCCATGGCCCGGCGAATATGAAAAGCTGTTATTTTTACTTGCGGGGAGCCATTCCCCGGCGCCGGGGATATTTCCCTGGTGAACGATCCTGCCTGGACGGTCCTCTGCTACAGTAGCTGTTTCGATAAGGTGGACAGGCGCCGCCACAGGGAGAGAGGATTTTCATGCATCCGATGCGACTGGCCGTGCGCAGTGCCTTACTGGGGCTTTTCTTTCGGTTGCCCCTGGTGCGCTGGTATGCCGCGCACCGGATGTTTGCCACTGTGCCACACAGTCGCCGGCTGGGGATGAAAGCGATCAAGGCCGGACCCGGCCGGGTCAGTGCCCGGGTGGACTATCGCGAGGATCTGGTCGGCAATCCCGCCACCGGCTATCTGCATGCCGGGGTGCTCACCTCACTGATCGACCAGACCAGTGGTGCGGCGGCCTTCTTCAGTCTTGATCCGCCGCATTTTGTGGCCACCCTGGATCTGCGCATTGATCATCTGCGTGCGGCGGCACCGGGCCGGGCACTGATTGCCGAGGCTGAAAGCTATCATGTCACCAGCGCCATTATTTTCGTGCGTTGTATTGCCCATGATGGCGATCGCGCCAATCCGGTGGCTTCCTCCGTCAGTTGTTTCATGCGCATGCATTCCATGGCTGAACGCCTGCCGGTACGTTACGCACTGCCGCGGCGGGGGCGATAACTCTTCCGCCCCGGTGCGGGTCAGTTCTGTGTTTCCGGGCCATTGGCGACTTCAATGCAGTCACGGCCGGCGGCCTTGGCGCGATACAGCGCCTGGTCACAGCGTTTCACCAGGCTCAGGGCCTCACGATCAAGTTCAGGCTCAATCACGGCCACCCCCTGGCTGACGGTAATCCGGCGCCCGTCATCGAAGGCGGGGTGCGGGATATCCAGTTCACGTATGTGTTCACGTATACGCCCTGCAATGGCAGTTGCGCCTTCCATGTCGGTGTCAGGCAACAGGAGGGAAAACTCCTCGCCACCATAGCGGGCCGCCAGGTCCGGGGGTCTTGCGGCTGCCGTCTCCAGCGCCTGGGCAATACGGATCAGACAGTCATCGCCATGCGTATGACCGGTGACATCGTTGAAGGCCTTGAAGTGATCCACATCCACCATGATCAGCGCAAGCGGATGGCGGCCCGGGGCCCGTCGGCTGCGCTGCCATTCGCGTTCCAGGCTTTCCTCGAAATGGCGTCGGTTGGCGACGCCGGTCAGGCCGTCAATCATGGACATGCGGCGCAGTTCACGTGATTGTTGCTCAAGCTTTCGGTTCTGTTCTTCAATCAACTGATTGCGTTCCTGTTGCTCGCGCAGCAACTGCACAATCATGTATTTCTTGGCGCGCGCCCGGCCATTGACTACGGCCGAGAGGACGGTCAGGCACCCCACGATGACCATTACCATCTGGAAAATGGGCAGGGTCATGGTCTGCTCCTGCGCCGGGGCCAGAACATAAGCCAGCGAGAATGCCGCAATGGTCAGCAGGCCAAACAACAGCGTGGCCCGCATCCCGTAATTGAGGCCGAAAAACACCTGTACCACAGGTGTCCCCACGAGAAGAATGAACAGCGTGGCCATACCAAAACCATCAGCGATAGCGAAGAATAGTGTCAGTACGGCATGCGCCGCTGTGGATACCATGGTGACACCGCGGAAACCCAGCACCGCATCGCTGGCCATCAGGGTGCGAACATAAACGAAATTGATGGCTATCAAGCCCGCTGCACCTGACAAGATCAGCAACATCGGGCCGGGGTTGATGGTGGGCAGTTCCAGCGCACGGGTCATGCCGGTGAAGGCAGCAAGTGCCAGCCAGTACAGGCCGCTGGCGAGCGCCGCCTGGCCTGCCAGTATTCGCTTGCGCGTCAGGTCGCTCTCCGGCGCCTGCCCGCCACCGCCGGTAATTGCCGGCCGGGCGGGTTTTCTGCGTTCGCCCGGAATGGTCATGGCCTTTGCCCCCGTGCACGGTCCGGGGTCAGTATGAGGGCAGGGGGTGCGCCTGTGAAGGGCGTCTGTCAGCCCCGGGGGTGCTAACAGCGATACACGGTGGCAGTCACCCGACCGGGGGCGTATCCGGCAGCATGGTTACGAGGTCTGAATACCCCGATTCTGTAGCATATCCTCGAGTTTGCGGGCATCGGCAGCAAACCGCCGGATGCCCTCGGCGAGTTTTTCGGTGGCCATGGGGTCCTCGTTGAGTTGCCAGCGGAATGCCGCTTCGTCCAGTTTAACTTGCGTCATATCACTGTTCCGTGCCGTTTCAGGGTCAAGCTGGCGGGTCAACGGAGCCTGACTGGACTGCAGCTCATCAAGCAGGGCCGGGGAAATGGTCAGCAGGTCACACCCGGCCAGCGCCACGACCTGTTCCCGCTTGCGGAAGCTGGCACCCATGACTTCCGTCTCGTAACCGTGTTTCTTCAGCCAGGTATAGATGCGACGCACGGATATCACCCCGGGGTCTTCTTCGGGCGCGAAATCTTCCACGCCTTCATGTTTACGGTACCAGTCGTAAATGCGGCCCACGAATGGAGAAATCAGAGTGGCCCCGGCCTGGGCACAGGCAATGCCCTGGGCAAGGCTGAACATCAACGTCATATTGCAGTGGATGCCTTCGGCTTCCAGCACCCGGGCAGCCTCGATGCCTTCCCAGGTGGCCGCCAGCTTGATCAGGATGCGTTCGCGTTCAATCCCGGCCTGCTCATACAGGCTGATCAATTCGCGTGCCTTGTCGATGCTGGCCCGGGTGTTGAATGACAGTCGGGCGTCGACTTCGGTGGAGACGCGGCCAGGGATGTATTGAAGAATCTCGCGGCCAAAGCGAACCGAGAGCCGGGTCATGGCTTCGTCCATGCGTCGTGCCGGGTCGCTTTGGCTGGTTTCGGCGATAGTCTCGTCGATCAGCTCGCTGGCCTGTGCGTTGCCGGCTGCAGCCAGGATCAGGGTGGGGTTGGTGGTGGCGTCTGTGGGCCGGTAGGCCTGGATGCTTTCCAGGTCGCCGGTGTCGGCGACCACCACGCTGTGCTGACGCAGGGCATCCAGCTGGTTATCACTGGCGGTCCGGGCTGATGCGGATTGATTCGGGGTCACTTTCAGCACCTCTCCTCGAGTATGCGCTGCTGGTTGGCTATGCGTTCCTGTCGCTGTTCTTCACTGAGATAATGAAGTTGTCCGTCCTCGCCGGGCGCGCGGAGGCGACCTCCTTGCTCCAGTCGGGCCAGTTCCTGTCGTATTTGCTCACACATCTCGCGGTTTCGGGCTTCGGCGTCCTGGCGCTGCTCTTCATGTTCCTGCATGCGCTGCTCATAGCGCTGCTGCTGACGTTGTCGTTCTTCCTCGCTGGTGTCTTCTTCAGTCCCGGTGTCTGCGGTTGCCGGTGGTTCTTCCTGCCCGGGCGCCATGCGCGGTTCGTCACCGACGCGATCAGCCTCACGTCCGGAGGGGCGCTGGTCACTGTAGTGGACGTTGCCATGCTCATCTACCCAGCGATACATGGAGCGGGCATCGCTGGTGGTCAGTGGTGCCAGCGTTAGCAGCAATGCGGCCGCAAGAGCCAGGGGATAAAACGCGCGCAGGGGGGTGCCAGTCATGACCAGTGCCTCATGGTGTCTGTGTCGGGCTCATCATAGCGTGGCGGACGAGGCTGTCACAAACCGTATTCACCGGCGCTGCAATCGAGCCTGAAAAACCGCCGTGCATTGGCCGTGCTGGTGCGTGCCAGTGAAGCCGGATCTTCGTCTCGTGCGGCAGCCACCGTGTCCAGGATATGAGGCAGGAAAGCCGGTTCGTTGCGCCGGTTACGCGGCTTTTCCGGCAAGTCACGCGGCAGCAGGTAGGGGCAGTCGGTTTCCAGCATGATGCGATCCTCGGGGATTCTGTCAACAATGTCGCGCAGGTGCAGGCCGCGACGTTCGTCACAGATCCAGCCGGTAATACCAATGTAAAGGTCGAGATCAAGGTAGGCCGCGAGTTCTTCAGCGTCGCCGGTGAAACAGTGGACGACAGCGTTACTGAGGCGATCACGGTGCCGGTTCAGAATGGGGAGAAAATCGGCATGGGCGTCACGCTGGTGCAGGAAAACCGGTTGCCCGCTGTCGGCGGCGATTTCCAGGTGGGCCTCGAACATATGCTGCTGATCACGACGGGGTGAAAAATCACGGAAATAGTCCAGTCCGGTTTCACCCACGGCCCGGACCTCGGGTTGCGCGCTCATTGCTTCTATGGCCCGCAGATCATGCTGACCATGATCCGCGGCATGGTGGGGATGGACGCCGGCGGTAGCGTAAAGCACCCCCGGCCATTGCCGGGCCAGCGCCAGCGCTGCCTGGTTGGATTCGCGATCGGTGCCAGTGACAATCATGCAATCTACGCCGGCTTCGCGGGCCCGTTCAATCACGGCCTCGCGATCACGTTCGAAGGATTTGCCGGCAAGATTCGCGCCGATATCGATCAGCGTTTCGGTCATGCCTGTTTTCCTGTGGATGCATTGCTTGTAAGCAGGGTTTCGATTCGATTGCGTGCCGGAGCGGTAAGCAGCACGACATTGATGCTGCTGGCATAAATGCGTTTCTGTCGGCGAAGCCGTTCAATGGTCGGGCCATGTTCCGCGGTGCTGAGCAGGCGGAAATCCCGGCCTTCCTCAAGCGCATTGCGCAGGCCTTTGAAGCCTCGGAAGGCACTGCCTTTAGGCAGCCCGAGGTGCGTGTCGATGTCACGGAAAGTATGCCAGTCGTGGTCACCCATGGTCCGGCCGGGCGCGTCAGCTGGCAGTACGGCGGATTACCACGCTGCCGGCGGAATAACCGGCGCCAAAAGAACAGATCACACCGGTATCGCCAGCTTTAAAATCATCGTGGTACTGGTGAAAGGCGATAATGGAACCGGCCGAGCTGGTATTGGCGTAGCGGTCCAGGATCACCGGCGCTTCATTGGCCGAGGGCTCATGTCCCAGCACGCGTTTGGCGATCAGCTGGTTCATGCTGAGATTGGCCTGGTGCAACCACAGCCGGCGAATCTGGTCCGGGCGCAGATCGAGTGAGGCCAGGTGGCCCAGTATCAGGTCATTGACCATGGGCACGACATCCTTGAAAACCTTGCGGCCCTGCTGGCGGAACAGGCGCTCGTCGTCATTGCGCTGCGGCTCCTCGGCGCGGTTGAGAAAGCCCTGGTCATTGCGGATATTGTTTGAGAATCGGGTCTTGAGCCGGGTGCCCAGTATCTCGAAGGCGCCGGGGGCGGGGCGGTTTTCTACCAGCAGCGCCGTACAGGCGTCACCAAAAATGAAGTGGCAGTCCCGGTTGCGGAAATTCAGGTGTCCGGAACAAATCTCGGGGCTGATGACCAGTACCGCGCCAGCGTTCTCGCGGGCGATGGTGTCGGTGGCGACCTGCAGACCAAAGGTGGCGGAGGAGCAGGCGACGTTCATGTCAAAAGCCCAGCCATCGATGCCGAGGGCCTGCTGAACTTCGACGGCTATTGCAGGGTAGGCGCGCTGAAAATTGGAACAGGCCACCACCACGGCGTCGATGTCGGAAGGCTTTCTGCCGGCGGCCACGATGGCTTCCTTCGCGGCGGCAACCGACATTTCGCACTGGATGGAGGGCTCGTCTTCGCTGCGTCGACGTATCTCCGGGCGCATGCGCTCGACATCCAGTACGCCCTTTTTGTCGACCACATAACGGCTCTGGATGCCCGAGGCCTTGACTATGAATTCCGATGAAGACAGGGGGAGCGCTTCGGCTTCGCCGGCTTCTATGGCGGTGGCATTGGCGTCGTTGTGGCGCCGGACGAATTCATTGTAGGAGGCCACCAGTTCATCGTTGGAAATGGACTGCTCGGGGGTGAACAGTCCGCTGCCAGTGATATAGATTGCGCCCACGTCGCGGCTCCCGCTGTGCTGTGGGGCAACATCTGCTGCCCGCCTGTCATGCAGACCGCAATGCGTTAGTCAGCATTGCAGCCTGTGCTACCCAAGTTCACCGGCAGCGGCGCGATGCCGTCCGGAATGTCTGTGCCCCAAGTTTAGCAGTAAATGCCCGCTTTGCCCCATGCCTGCATGAGAATAGCCCTGCCGGCAAGGGCTTTAGTGGCCTTCGGGCGGGCGGTGGCGCGCCATTTCAAGCAGCGCGTCAACGCTGTCAAAGTCAGCCAGTTCCTGCAGGGTGATTGCGGTGGGGAGAACCAGGGCAATATCTTCTCGGCGCCAGAGGTCAATGGCCTGAGCCGGCGTCAGCCAGAGCTGGCCGACGGTTTCGCGCTGGCAGGCAAGTCCTTCCTGTCCCGGTGGCGCTTCGCAGACAAAGAAACGGGTGTCATAGCGCCGGTTTTGTCCTGGCGGAGTGACCCAGCGGCTGTAGTAATACAGGCTGGCGGTATCCAGCCGCCAGGCCTGCTGATGGCAGATACGGGACATGTCGAGCTGGCCTTGCAGCAGTGCTTCCCGGTAGCGTTGAAGTTGTTCGGCCGGTACTCCGGCGCCAGGCTGCAGCAGGGCGTTACCGGCGGTGCGAGCGAGCAGCACCCCGGCTTCTTCAAAACTTTCCCGAATGGCGGCAACGCGGTAGGCCAGCGCTTCACTGTCACCGGGAGCCGGTGATGAAGTGTTCGGGGAGGTGCAAAGCCGGTGGAGTTCGGCCGCATGATCCGCTGGATCAAGCGCTCCGCCGGGGAAGACATGCGCTCCGGCAACAAAAGCCGAGCGCCGGTGGCGCTCCAGTAAAAGCACTTCGGGGCCACGTCGACCCTGGCGCGCCAGTATCAGTGTGGCGGCCGGGCGAATCGGGACATCCGTGTCTTCCTGGGTTATGTCAGGCCGGGTTTGATGCACGGAGTCAGTGGGTAATGTATTCGCGAAGGGCTTCGCTTTCCTGTTCTTTCTCGCGCAACATCGACTTGACCAGGTCGCCGATGGAGACCACGCCCAGCAGCTTCTCGTCCTCAACCACGGGCAGGTGGCGAAAGCGATTTGCTGTCATGCGCTGAAGGGCTTCCTGTGTGGGGGTGTCGGGTGTGGCTGTCTCGACCTTGCGGGACATCACGCTGCGCACGTCCAGCTCGGCCAGTAGGGCCCCGCGCTCGGAAAACTGGCGCAGGATGTCACGTTCGGTCACGATGCCGGCAATGCCGCCGTTATGGCCCAGAATGATGGCGGCACCCACGTGGTTGTCACACATGATCCGCACTACCGTGGCGACGTCCACCGATTCATCAGCGGTGACGGAACCCCAGCCTTTGGCGTCCAGAATATCAGCGAGTTTCATGTTTGGTACTCCCGGCCATGCGTGATGGCCGATGTGATTGCCCGCATCCTTTCTAGCACCGAAGCGCCGGCAAGGCAAAGCCCGCCGGGCGCAATGCCCGGCAGGCCGGCGGTGCTTCAGAGCAGTTCGCTGACGCCTTCGCGCTCCTCGCGCAGTTCCTGATCAGTGGCATTCATGCGTTCACGGCTGAATTCGCTGATCGGCAGCTCCTGCACGATTTCATAATCACCGTCGCGACAGATGACCGGGTAGGAATAGACCACGCCTTCGGCAATGCCGTAGCTGCCATCGGCAGGTACAGCCATGCTGGTCCAGTCTCCTTCGGCGGTGCCCAGCGCCCAGTCGCGCATGTGGTCAATTGCGGAGGAGGCCGCCGAGGCCGCCGACGAGGCGCCCCGGGCCTTGATGATGGCGGCGCCGCGCTGCTGCACGTCCGGAATGAAAGTATCGCGGTACCAGCTCTGTTCCACCTGGTCGGCGACCGGTTTGCCCTTGATGGTGGCGTGTTCAATGTCCGGATACTGGGTGGCCGAGTGGTTGCCCCAGATAATCATGCGCTTGACATCATTGATGTGGGTGCCGGTCTTCTCGGCGAGTTGGTGCATCGCCCGGTTGTGGTCGAGGCGGGTCATGGCCGTGATCTGGCGCGGGTCCAGTCCAGGGGCGTTGCTGCTGGTGATCAGGGCATTGGTGTTGGCCGGGTTACCGACTACCAGCACTTTCACATCGCGTGAGGCTTTCGCATCCAGCGCCTTGCCCTGGCCCGAGAAAATCTGTGCATTGGCCTGCAACAGATCCTTGCGTTCCATGCCCGGGCCGCGCGGCCGGGCGCCCACCAGCAGGGCATAGTCGGCCTGGTCGAAAGCCTCTTCGGGTTTGTCACTGGCCTCGATGCCTGCGAGCAGGGGGAAGGCACAGTCGCCGAGTTCCATGACCACGCCTTGCAGGGCTTCCATGGCCGGCGGAATTTCCAGCAGTTGCAGGATCACGGGCTGGTCCTTGCCCAGCATGTCACCTGCGGCGATACGGAAGGCAAGTGAGTAACTGATCTGGCCGGCAGCGCCGGTGATGGCTACACGTACTGGCTGTTTCATGATGCTTGTCCCCTGGTTCCTGGATATGAATTCATGCCCCGAATACAGGCGCAGGCATAACTATGGCCTGCGCGTTACGGGTGCATCGGTAAGCTCTGGAACCGGGCAGTCTACACCAGCTCACTGCCGGACCGCGAGTGGCTTCAGTCGTTGTGTCGGGGAGGATGCTGACTTTCAAACAGGCCGATTACTGTACCATCGGGTGTGGCAAGCCGGGCGTAGCGGCCATAGCCGGGGATGTCTCTGGCTGGCAGGGCCACGCTGCCATTCAGCGCTGTCACCCTGGCCAGCAGGCGGTCGAGGTCAGTCACCCGCAGATAGGCCTGGCAGGCTCCGGGTGGCGGTGGGCTGTTTTCCTCCATCAAGCCCAGGCAAAGACTGTCGGTGCAGTACTCCAGGTAACGGTTGCCATGGGGCTGGAATTGCCATCCGAACAAGGCTTCGAGAAAAGCCGCGCATCGCGCCGGCGCCGGACTGCGCCATTCGATATGAGAGATCGGGCTGTGTGGGTCATGGCGCATTCGGGTACAAGGGCCTCAGCTAATGTCTCCGGGCTATGGTAGCGTGTTGCGGCGGCGGTGTGGCAAACCGGGAGAAGTGCTTGTCCTGTGTGATCTGGTGGTTGCGGCGCGATTTGCGGCTGCATGACAATCCGGCGCTGGCTGCTGCCGTGGCCACGGGCGAGCCCGTGGTGCCGGTCTATATCCATGCCCCCGATGAGGCAGGCGTATGGGCGCCGGGGGCCGCGGCGCGCTGGTGGCAGCATCGCAGTCTTGAGGCGCTGGAGCAGGCGTTGGCCAATGCCGGCAGCCCCCTGGTGTTCAGGCAGGGTGGCAGTCTGGCAGTGTTGCGCCGGCTGATCGAGGAAACCGGGGCAAGCGCTATCTACTGGAATCGTCAGTATGAACCGGCGGCAGTGGCGCGTGATCGTGATATCAAGCGCCAGCTAAACGAGCAGGGGCTGACGGTGCAGTCTTTCAATGCTGCGTTGTTGTGCGAGCCCCGGGATCTGGAGACCGGCAGTGGCGGTTCCTACCGGGTGTTCACGCCGTTCTGGCGCAAATTGATTTCACGGCTTGCCTTGCGGGCGCCGCTGCCGGCGCCACGGCAATTGAAAGCGCCCGCCCGCCCGCCAATGAGTGGCTCGCTTGGTGAGTTGAGGCTGTTGCCTGAAGTGGGCTGGGCCGGGGGCCTGGCGGCGAGCTGGACTCCGGGTGAAGTCGGCGGCCTGGCTCGGCTGGAGCAATTCCGTGAGTCTGGCCTGGCGGCGTATGAGCGCCAGCGCGATTGGCCGGCGTGTGACGGGGTTTCGGCCCTGTCGCCGTGGCTGCACCATGGCGAAATCTCGCCGTGGCAGGTGTTGGCCGCTGTGCGTGAGCGAGCCGGCGCGGAAGCATTTGTCCGGCAGCTCGGCTGGCGCGAGTTCGCTCATCATGTGTTGTTTCATTTTCCTGATTTCCCCGATAAACCCCTGAACCCCGATTTTGAACATTTCCCCTGGCGGCAGGATCATCAGGATTTGCTGGCCTGCTGGCAGCGGGGGCAGACGGGCTTTCCCATTGTCGATGCCGGGATGCGTCAGCTTTGGCACAGTGGCTGGATGCACAACCGTGTGCGCATGATTGTGGCCTCGCTGCTGGTCAAGAACATCCGGGCGCCCTGGCAGGCCGGCGCGCGATGGTTCTGGGATACACTGGTTGATGCTGATCTCGCCAATAACTCGCTGGGGTGGCAGTGGGCCGGTGGTTGTGGCGCCGATGCGGCGCCCTATTTTCGCATTTTCAACCCGGTGCGCCAGGGTCAGCGCTTCGATCCCGACGGTGCCTATGTAAAACACTGGTTGCCGGAGTTGCGTGAGGTGCCTCAGCGCTTTATTCACTGCCCGTGGGGAATGTCCGACGCCGAACAGACGCATTGTGGCGTACGTATCGGCCGCGATTATCCTGAACCGGTGGTGGACCTTAAACACAGCCGCGAGCAAGCCCTCGAAGCCTTCCGCCAAATGCGCAACAAATGAGGGAAAGCGGAACATGAAGGGCATGAAGCGTGTGAAGCGCATGAAGGATATCAGGGTATAAATAGCCTTGCTTATATTCATTCTGGTTTTTCCTAAAACCTGAAACCTAACACTTAAGGAAACACTGATTTATTCGTCACGTCTCAGGCGTTGCCGTGCTTGCAAAGGCACCCAGCCTTCGGCTGCGCACGGCGCCTTGCATATGGCCGCCGCAGGACCCGCTGAGATGCGACGAATAAATCAGTGTTTCCTTAAAACACCCGCGCGAAGCGCGGGTACCTGTACCGGGGGCGCGGTGCTGGGGTAAGCTGCGCGCTTTGATCGTGGCCCCTGGCCCCCTGAGTGAACGATCCGCAATGTCCGTATATACACGCGTCGAACGTGAGCAGCTCGAAGCTTTCCTGCGCCGCTATGCGGTCGGGCCGCTGGTTGATTTCAGGGGCATCAGCGCGGGCATCGAGAACACCAATTATTTCGTCACCACCGAGGATGGTGAGTGGGTGTTGACGCTGTTTGAAACAGTCAGTGCCCGCGAACTGCCGTATTTTCTCAATCTCATGGACCACCTGGCGCAACGTGGCCTGCCCACGGCGGCGCCACTGGCGGATCATGAGGGTGAATTTCTGCAGCAGCTCAATGCGCGGCCCGCCGCTCTGGTGCGGCGATTGCCCGGCGCCAGTCCGGAGCAGCCCAACGCAGTTCAGTGTGAGGCCATGGGCGAGGTGCTGGCGCGAATGCATCAGGCGGCCCGGGATTATCCGGCCACCCGGGAGAACTCACGCGGGCCGGCCTGGTGGCGACCCACCGCAGAACGGCTTTATCCGGTATTGCCGGCTGAAGATGCCGGCCTGCTGCGCGAGGAGCTTGCGTTCCAGAGCCAGGTCCGGCAGGCCGTACTCCCTCGCGGCGTCATCCACGGTGATTTGTTTCACGACAACGTGTTGTTTGAAGGGGATCAACTGACCGGGGTGATTGATTTTTATTACGCCTGCAACGATGTGCTGCTCTATGATCTGGCAGTGGCTGTGAATGACTGGTGCAGTCACGATGACGGCAAGCTTGATGCCGCTTTGCAAGCGGCTGTTTTGAGCGGTTATGAACGGGTCCGGCCGTTGCAGGGAGATGAGCGGGATAGCTGGAATGCCCTGCTCAGGGCGGCGGCCCTGCGCTTCTGGTTGTCGCGCCTGCAGGATTTGCATTTCCCGCGTGCCGGTGAAATGACCCATACCAAGGATCCCGGGATATTCAGGCGGATTCTGCTGCAGCGCATTGAACAGCCGGTGGTCATGCCGGAATTGCCCTGAAGCGGGTTTTGGAGGCAGCCGGGTTTCAGAGTCGGGTGCGTTTGAAGACGGGTTCCGGCAGCAGCCGGATAATCAGCATGATCCAGCGCCAGTACCAGCGGCTGTAGATTACATCCCGACGGCCATCCAGTGCCCGCAGAATGTCCCGCGCGGTTTGTTCCGGTTGCGCCGTAAGCAGGGCGGGGGTGTCATGGTCGGCGGTCATGCGGGTGGCCACAAAGCCCGGCTTGACAGTGATTACCCGCACCCGGCTGGCGTTGCTGGCAAAGTGGTTGCGCAGGCCCGAGAGGTAAGCGGTGAAGCCGGCCTTGGCGGCACCGTAATAATAATTGGAGGCCCGGCCACGGTCTCCGGCGACCGATGAAATGCCGATAATAAAGCCTTCGCCGCGCTGTTCGAACGCCAGGGCGGCCTGATCCAGCACACTGATGCAGCCGACCAGATTGGTGTCCAGGAGCTGGCGGGCATGATTGAAGTCAGTGCGCGCGACTCCATGATCACCCAGCAATCCCACGGCACAGACCACGCCAGCCGGCGCGGGGTTCAGCGATTGCCAGAAAGCCGGGTGCGTTGCCGGCTCAAGGGCATCAAAGGATGCGGTTGTGACTGACACGCCGTGGCGGATTTCGAGATCGGCGGCCTCGCGTTGCAGGGCGTCGGCGTCGCGTCCGGCCAGGATCAGGCCATAGCCACGTCGGGCCAGCGCTGCGGCAATCGCCAGGGCGATCTCGCTGGTGCCGCCGAGTATCAGCACGTGTCCCGGATCAGTCGATGATGCCGTCATGTCAGTCCCAGCCGTTGTGATTGCAGTGACGCAAAACGATTATGCGGGTCCACCTCGCGTTTCACTGCAAGGAATTTGTCCAGCTCCGGATAGCCGGCCTCGAAGACTTCACGGGGCATGCGGGCATCCTTGGTAAGATAAAGCCGTCCCCCGCATTCAAGCACCATGCGGTCGAGCCGGTCCAGTAATCTGAACGTCCCGGGGCGGGCAGGAAAGTCCATGGCCAGGGTCCAGCCTTCGCGCGGGAAGCCGAGATAGCCGGCTCCGGCCGGGCCCATGCGTTTGAGCACTGCCAGAAAGCAGCCCTGACCGGCCGCGGCAACCGCTTCCAGGATCGCCGGCAAGCCGGCCCGACCCTGCTCCGGCGGCAGCACCAACTGGTATTGCACAAAGCCGCGCCGGCCGTAAATGCGGTTCCAGTGATGGATGGCGTCCAGCGGATAAAAAAACCGGTAGATATCGGCAAGCTCGGTGCGCTCGCGTGGCGCGCGGCGATAATACAGGGCGTTGAAAGCGCGCACGCTGAGTCCGTTAAGCGTCCAGCCGGGCAGGTTGCAGGGGACCCCAAGTGCCCGCGGCGCTCGTGGCTGCCCCAGTCCGGCAATTGCCGTGGCCGGGGCGTGCTCGCCAGTCATCAATACACTGCGGCCCAGGCTCCCGCCTTGTTGCAGACAATCGATCCAGGCCACGGAGTAGCTGGCGTCGTTTGCCTCCTCGAAGGCTTGCATCACAGATGACAGATCCGGCAACCGCCGGGTGTGCTGGCGAATCCAGGCGGATTCAATCCGGCGCAGTCGCAGCGCGACTTCCAGAATGATGCCGGTGAGACCCATGCCGCCGACCGTGGCGCGGAATAGTTCGGGGTTTTCCTGCGCCGAACAGCGCACGATGCTGCCATCGGCCAGCATCAGGCGGCACCAGGCCACATGGGCTGAAAAAGCGCCGTCACAATGGTGGTTTTTGCCATGCACATCGCTGGCCAGTGCGCCGCCCAGGGTGACGAAACGGGTGCCGGGGGTGACGGGCGGGAACCAGCCCCGGGGCATGAAGACCCGGATGATGTCATCCAGACTGACGCCGGCTTCGCCGACCAGCAAGCCGCTGTCGGCATCAAAGGACCGTAGCCGGTTCCAGCAGGCGGTGCTGAGCAGGGTTGGCGCCAGCGCGCTGTCACCGTAACTGCGCCCGAGGCCGCGGCCAATGAGTGGCGTGTCACCGGCGAGCAAGGTGCGCAATTCGGCCAGCGAACAGAAGGCGCTCAGGCGCGCCCCGGTGCGCGGATAATTGCCCCAGCCGCTGATCATGCCGGCTCTCCAAACACAAAACGACGGTCCAGCAGGTATTTGGCGGTATAGCCAATGGCCAGGCCCAGTGCGCCACCCCAGTACTGGGCTCCGTTGACTGGCACCCAGAAATAAAAGGCCATCTCGGTGCCCCAGAATATTATCGTGGTAAACCCGCCCATGGCGGTGTAGAGCATAAAGCGATAAAAATCGTCTCGCCGGTTTGGCGGGGTGTAGTAGAAGATCCAGCGTTTATCCAGCACATATTTGGTAACCAGGCCAGTCAAAGTGCCGGCGGCCATGGCGAGATACAGTACCCAGGAGGCATCCAGCAATGCGAAAAAAGGCCACTGGGTCAGCAGATTTACGGCCGTGGCGATTGCCGCGAAAAGACTGTATTTGAGGGCCAGGTTGAGCATTCAGTGTGTGCCGCTTCAGTCCAGGTACAGCAGCCAGATCAGGCTGCCCAGCCAGCCTGCCAGCACCAGCTGCAGGAAGCGGTCGCGAAGGAGCACCCTGGAAGGGTCGCCCGCGGCATTTTCCACCATCGCGATCTGCATGTAGCGCAACAGGCCCATCACCACGAAAACAGAAGTCAGATGCAAATGCTGGCTGCCCATGTAGATGATGACTTCGGGCGACAGTGACCACAGGATGTAGGTCAACACCACGGCGGCGGCACTCATGGCCAGGGCGGCATCGAGAAAAGTGGTGTTGTAGCCCTGTATCACCCGTGGCCGGCGCTGGCCGGCGGGGACCTCTATCAGCAGGTCACAGCGGCGCTTGGCCAACGCCAGATGCAGCGCCAGCAAAAAGGTCATCACGATAATCCAGGCGGAGAGCTCTACGCCTGTCACCGCCGCGCCCGTCATCAGACGCAGCACAAAGCCGGTGGCGATAATACTGATATCGACAATGGCCGCGTTTTTGAGTGCCAGGCTGTAGGCCAGATTCATAGCCAGATAAATGGCCAGCAGGGTTGTTGCGGTGGCGCTCGCGCCACTGATCAGGACCAGGCCGGCGGCACCCAGCAGGGTGGCCAGCACCAATGCCGCGCTCGTGTTGACGGTGCCCGCGGCCAGCGGCCGCAGGCGTTTTTGTGGATGCAGCCGGTCCTCGCGGCGATCAATGAAATCATTAAATATGTAGATGGCACTGGCGGCCAGACAGAAGGCGACAAAGGCCAGTGTTGCCGGCCAGAGCAGGGTGGTATCCGTTAATTCAGCGGCAAAGAACAGCGGCACGAAAACAAACAGGTTCTTCGTGTACTGTCCGGGGCGCAGCAGTTTCAGCCAGGCAAACAAAGTGTGGCGTTTTCCTTGATTCATGGGCCGAATCGTTCGCCGGCCGGTTGTTATTGTGAATGAGCCGATGTCTCCCGCCGCCCATTCTTGCCGGGGCGGCATGCCGCCTGCAAGTCCCGCTGGCGCGCAGGGGTTTGACAATCCCTTTAGGCCGGTCTAGTTTCGGGTGTTGACTGGAGTAAGTGTCACAAAAGCCGGCTGATCGGCTTGACTGTCAGGCGCCGGGAGTGCGCCCGCAGGGATATATCATAAGGTGCTGTGAGTTCAGGGATTGCCAGGTTACCGGCAGGATTCGCGCAGCTCCCTGAGGGGGTAGAGGTATGGGTCGCTTTATAGCCATGATCGCAGGGTCAATGTTGCTCGCCGGCTGTTTTGGCAGCTCCGGAGATGTAGCGGTTGAAGATACGCTCGAAGGTGTGGCAAGGGCTTTCCAGAGCACCAGCGAGAATCACCTGATCGGCGGTTCGCCCGTGGCGCGTGCCCAGGTCGGCGATTATGTCATCGAAAACGAGAATATCCGGGTCATTATCCAGGCGCCGGGGCGGCGCTGGTATGGGGGGGTCAATCCCTACGGCGGCTCGATTATCGACGCTGATATCCAGCGTGCGCCGGGCGAAGCCGGCGCCTCTCACTTTGAGGCTGCCGTGCTGGCGGTGGATATCACCACCCTTCCCAATTACCAGTCCGTGCAGGTCATCAATGACGGCTCAGATGGCAATGCGGCCATTATCCGGGCGACCGGCCCGGTGGATCTGTTTGAGTACGTGAACCCGAGATCCCAGGTTGGAGCGCTGCTGCCCGCCGGGCTCGAGATTCCTGCCGGCATCAACGACGACCCCCTGCCGCTGGAAGTGCAGACCGATTATATCCTTGAGCCGGGCGCGGATTTTGTTATCGAACGCACCACTCTTGTCAATCAGTCTTCCGAGGACCTGCAGATATTCCTGGGTGAATTTTTCAGCGGTTCGGGCGAAGTCGATACTTTTATGCCGCCACTGGGCATGGGTGAACCTCTCGTTACACTGCCCTGTGGTAACGAGAAGGCCGTGTGTGCCGACGGCGAGTGCGACACCTGCAATATGGTCGGTTTCGTCGGCCAGGGTGGTGGCGAAGGCGTGTCCTATGGGCGCGTGCACAAGTATGACGGCAGCTCCAGCCTGAGCCAGGCCGGCGTGGCGGCGGTGACCTATGGCGTTAATCTTCTGGCTGTGCTGGTGGAGGTAGATCAGCCCAATTTTGAAGTGCCCGGGGACGGCCAGTTGGTGCTGGAAGATCGCTACTTTCTGGTCACTGCCGGTGCGCTCAGTAATCTGCAAAAAGTGCGTAACAGTATCCTTGGTTACGTGACCGGCGAAGTTAGCGGGCAGGTGCTGAGCAATGGTGAGCCGGTCCAGGGGGCGCTGGTTTCGCTGGTGCGCCCGGGTGAAGCGGGGCCTGATGTTGCCGGGACCGAAATGCCTGCGCCGGATTATGACATGGT
>PWYF01000131.1 GCA_003567955.1 Thiotrichales bacterium | reverse complement strand
CTTCGCGTTACAGTACGCTGCTTGAGCAAACTGATGTAACTGGAGTGTTTTATGCGAATGGGCCAAATTCTGACCGCTATCCTGTTGACCGTGGGACTTTCCGTGCCGGCTATGGCACAGCAGCCGCCGGCGCCGGGCGCGGGCGATCAACCTGATCAAATCGACCAGCTAGCACAGATGCTGGGTCTGAGCGACGAGCAGGAAGGCGATATCCGTGCCGCCGTGGATGAAATCAACCCCAAGGTTGAAGAAATGCAGGCCGAGGTGCAGGAGCGCCAGCAGCAGTTGCAGCAGATGGTCGGGCCGGATTATGACGAGGACGCCATCCGCGAGGAAGCCAATCGTATTGGCGAACTCACCGGTGAAATCACCGCGCTGTCGATGATTCTGCAGTCCCGGGTTGAGGGCGTATTCACCGAGGAACAGCGTGAAGAGCTGGAAGCGCAGATGCGTCAGCAGCAACAGCAACAGCAGCAGATGCAGCAGCAGATGCAACAGCAGATGCAGCAGCAGCCCTGAAACAGCGTCTACCGATGTGAAAAGGCCCGGGATTCCCGGGCCTTTTTTTATCCGGCGAGCACGATGAAGGAAACACTGATTTATTCGTCACGTCTCAGGCGTTGCCGTACTTGCAAAGGCAACCAGCCTTCGGCTGCGCACGGCGCCTTGCAACTGGACGCCGCAGGGCCCGCTGAGTCGCGGCGAATAAATCAGTGTTTCCCTGGCGAGCTGTGCAGTCGGGCAGGACGGGGTATGATATCGCCTGAAGCAAACGCCGGTTACTATAGTAGAAAAGCAATAAAAAGGGGGAGCGCATGATCTGGTTCGTCTGTGGTGTCATCCTGTTTTTCGGAGCGCACATGTTGCCCCTGGTGCCCGTGCTGCGCCAGGGCCTGGTCGCGCAACTCGGTGAGTTGCCTTATAAGGGGCTGTTCTCGATAGTGGCCATTGCCGGTCTGGCGCTGATCGTGGTGGGCTATGGCCAGATGGCGGTCGAAACCCTGTGGTTTGTGCCGATCTGGGCCTGGACGACCAACCCGCCGTTGATGATTGTGGCCGCTATTCTGATGGTGGCGGCATATATGCCGGGCAATGTGCGACGTCTGACACGTCACCCCATGCTCTGGGCCGTGGTGATCTGGGGCGTGGCTCATTTGCTGGTCACAGGCCATCTGGCGGCAGTATTGCTGTTCGGGGTGTTCATCGCCTATGCGGCGGTGGCGATGGTGGCACTGAATGTGAAGGGCGCAAAGTTTCAGGAAGACCCCCGCAGCTGGCTCTGGGATGGGCTGAATGTCGCCATCGGGTTGGTGCTGTACTTCCTGATCGTGCGCATACACGCCTGGGCCGGCGTCCCCGTCGCCTGATGCGCTCTTTTCAGCGCCGCGCCTGAAATACTAAAAGCATTAACCATGAAGAGCACGAAGAGCATGAAGAAAATAAAAAATCCCTGATAATTCAATGGTTTTGTGGCGTCGTTCCCGCGCAGGCCGGAACCTGAAGGCACTGCAGGCGATTCCTGGATTCCCGCCTGCGCAGGAATGACGCCAGCACCACACCGCCGCCAACCTGCACCTCCGGGCTATCC
The DNA here is from genome assembly GCA_003567955.1 of Thiotrichales bacterium. Lineage (GTDB taxonomy): Bacteria > Pseudomonadota > Gammaproteobacteria > UBA5335 > SLRW01 > SLRW01. Next base: position 4,290 of record PWYF01000131.1, on the reverse strand, counting down.
AGAATTCTGCCCCCGAAGCATCGCTCGCCCGCAACATTTACCCCTTCATGCTCTTCATGGTTCACGCTTTTGATTTTTGATGTGGCACCACAGTACGGTCAGGAGACAGGGCAGGGTGTTGGCAACCGGTCTATACTGGGTCGGGGTTGAGCGGTGAGCGGAGGCGGCGATGCGCTACACGTATATGGATAGCCCCGTGGGCGAATTGATGTTGGCGGGCGATTACGACGGGTTGTGCTGGATTGGCTTCGCCGGCGGTCCCATGGCCCGGCGTGCCGGGGCGGAATGGGTGCGTGATCCGGCGTTGTTACCTGTGGTGCGTGAGCAGCTTGATGCCTATTTTTCAGGGCAATTGCAGCAATTTGATGTGCCGCTGGCACCGCGTACCACGCCATTCCAGCGCCGGGTACTGGATGCGTTGTGCAAGGTGCCCTATGGCACAACCATCAGCTACAGTGAGCTGGCGCGTCGTGCGGGCAATCCCCGAGCGGCGCGGGCGGTGGGCATGGCCAACGCCCGCAATCCCATCCCGGTGATTATCCCTTGCCATCGGGTGATTGGCGCCGGTGGCGAGTTGACCGGCTTTGGTGGTGGCCTGGAACGCAAGCGCTGGTTACTGGCCCATGAGCAGGCGCATTCGGCGCCTTTGGCAAGGCCTCAGCTTGCTGTTGCCGGGTGAGCCTGCTCGCCCGCCTTGCGTGGCGGGCGGAAATTACGCACCGCCTGTTGCAGGGTATGCAGGGCCGCGCTTTCGTCCTTGCAGCCCGCGTAACGCAACGCCACATACAGGTCGGTGATATGCCGGATCTGTGCCGCCAGGTCCGGTCTTTGCGCTGCGGCCCGCGCGGCAAAATCCACCGGGCCTTCGTGGGGTTTTCGCGTCAGGCCAATGCGTTCCAGACGGCGACAGAAAAGCCGGTAATGGCGTGAGGGGGCGTCCGGAGACAGGGTCCGCGCCTGCCAGCCAATCCAGGCATAATGCAAGGCCAGCAGCACCACCATCAGCACCCCCATGGTAGTTGCCATGCTGCGCCAGTTGGCGTCACGCAGGCCCAGTCTTTCCAGTACCTCGACCTGGCGTTCCGGGCCATAGGCCAGCACCCAGGCGTCCCACAGGGCATTGATGGCATCGCGGCCCAATTCAAGCCGGATCATCAATCGCCGCAGATTCATCAGGCCCTCGCCGGCCGCCGCACCGCCACCGTCAAGCGCCGTGTTAATACCCTGTTCAATGCGCTCAGGGGCGACCGCGGCCGTGGGGTCGTGACGCACCCAGCCCATTCCCTCCTGCCAGACTTCAGTCCAGGCATGCGCATTGGACTGGCGCACAATGTGGTAGTTGCCGATGGGGTTGTGCTCGGTCCCCAGATAACCGGTGACGATGCGGGCCGGGATGCCGGCTGCGCGCATCAGATAGGCGAAGGCGCTGGCATAGTGTTCACAAAAACCTTCTCGTGTATCAAAGAGAAATTCGTCCACCGGTTCATCGCCCAGTACGGCTGCCTCCAGGGTGTAGTAAAAGGGTTGCTCGTTAAACAACCGCATTGCCGCGGCAATAACCTCATCCGTGCTGGCGTATTCCTCAGCCCATTGCCGTGCCAGCGCCCGCGCCCGCGCATTGCCCGAATTCGGCAGGTGCAGGGCCTGTTGGCGTAGCTCCTCCGGCAGTTCAATTTGCAGACGATAAGCCGGGTAGGACGCAGCGTCGTAGCGTTCCCGTTCCTCCACCGGTTCGGTGGCCAGGGCCTGTCCGTCCAGATAGCGCACATTGCGCCGTTCTATGCTTGCCGGCATATCCAGCGCCATCAACCAGTGCTGATTACTTGGTTCCAGCGTGACCCGGTAACTGATGGCCGGCCCCAGGGGCTGAAGTCCCTCGGGCTGGCGGCTGATGCTGCCTTCGCGCAGGGCCTCGTCCCCGTAGCGCCAGGTCTGGCCGTCGAACTCGCGAAACACGGGGCCACGCCAGTACATCTGCTGTTGTCGGGGAGCGCTTTCGTCGAATGTGACCCGGAAAGCGACTTCGTTTGACTGGCTGATGCCGCTGATACTGCCCGGCGACATGCTGTCGCTGAGGCCGGTTGTGGCAGCGTCATCCGGGCTGGGGACCCCCCAGAGGGGGCCGGGCAGGCGCGGGAAAAGCAAAAACAGGACCAGCATCAGGGGCAGTGCCTGTAACATCAACAGGGCGGTGGTCCGCAGGCGGTAACGCCAGGGCAGGGGGGCATCGTCACGGGCGACATCCAGTAGCACCATCGTCAACCATACGGTGGCCGGCGTCAGCCACAGCACCATGGGCAACTCCTGGCTGTGCAGGAAATTGGTCACGACCAGGAAGTAACCGAGGAAAACCAGCAGCAGGGCATCGCGTCGCCCGCGCAGTTCCATCAGCTTGAGCGCGACCATGGTGACCAGCAAGGCAGTGCCGGCATCCTGACTGTTGAGCTGGCCGTAAGTCAGGAAGATTCCCAGCCCGCAAACAATCGCAACAAGTGTCAGCGCCCAACGGCGGGGGTTGCGCCAGCCGCGTCTCAGCGATACAGCACGCCAGATGCCGCAGAGGATCACCAGCGCCGTAATCCATACCGGCAGATGCTGTACCTGGGGCAGGATGACCAGCGCCAGCCCGATCAACACCTGATCCACCTTGCGGTAATGCAGCATCGCGCTGTTTACCCTCATGCCTCCTCCCGCGGAAATAGCGCCAGCGCCTGCAGGCAACGTTCCCGGTGGGCCGCCCCGGAAGCCGGTGCAATGGTCTTGTCCGGCAGACGCAGGCCATAGACCAGGTGGCGGGATTCGCAGTCCAGTATCCAGCGGCAGAGAATGGACAGCCGGGTTTCAGCACTCCGGGGTGCCAGGCTTTCCCAGTCCAGCCAGCGCCTTTCATCCAGGGGTTCGGCGAACAACTTGGTGGTCAGCCCCTGTTCACGCGCCAGCGCCTGCCATGAAATGTGCCGCCAGGGGTCGCCCTGGCGATAGTCACGCAGACCATGAAAGTCTTCCTGCCCCCCGCTCTGGTCGGAGGCGCGGTGGCCCTGGTCCCCGCGGGTGGCCGGAATGGCCGGCGCATCGTCGGCCGGCTGTGGATAGACCAGCGCGCTCATTTCCAGCTTGATCGGACTCCAGGCGCGAAACAGCCCCAGCGGGAAGCGGCAGGCGAGATGAAAACGCGGGGCACTGAAGGCGCCCCGGCGCAGCGTGGGGCAGGGCAGAAAAACCACCTTGCTGGCCCCGGCGGGCAGGTCACACTTGTCGCGGGTGCCCTCGTTGGTGTCCAGCTCCAGCCCGTGTCGCGTTTTTCTGCCCGGGTTGCCCAGGCGCACGCGAAAACGCAGGGTATCGCCGGCAAACACCGGCTCAGCGCCCAGCCCGGTCACATCAAGGCCGAGCAGGTTGCGATGGGTATGGTGCATGGCAACCAGGCCCATGGCACCGAGCAGGAAGCCCACACCAAAAGCCATGCTGTTGCTGTAGTTCATGGCGCTGAGCAGGATAATGAAAACCATCAGGGCAAATACCAGCCCGGCGCTGGTAGGCAGGATATAAATACGCCGTCCGGTGAGGCTGAGCGTGCCGCGCACGGGGGGGTTACGCCGTTGCATCCAGGCGCGGTATTGCGAATTGGCCCAGGTTCGCAGTTGCATGTCAGGGGACGGGGACGGCCTCGATCAGTTCCGGCACCGAGGCTTCCGCAGCCCCGTTTTCCTGTTCCGGGGTGAGCGCCTGCAGACGGTGGCCCACCACGGGTTGCAGCACGGCCTGTATGTCTTCGGGCAGGACGGCATTGCGGCCATCGACCAGGGCCCATGCGCGTGCCGCGCGCAGCAGTGCCAGCCCGGCGCGGGGCGATAGCCCCAGACGATAATGCCCGCTTTCGCGGGTATAGCGCAGGATGGCCTGGACGTACTCCACCAGCGCGTCCGACACGCGAACCTGGCGCACCTGTTGCCGCAGCGCGTTCAGCTCGGTCGTTTCAATGACACGGGGCAGACGGCGCAGGAGTTCGCGGCGGTCCTCGCCACGCAGCAATTCGCGTTCGGCGGTGGCGTCGGGGTAACCCAGGCTGATGCGCATGAGGAAGCGGTCAAGCTGTGACTCTGGCAGCGGGAACGTCCCCAGCTGGTGCACCGGGTTTTGTGTGGCAATAACGAAGAAAGGTTCGGGCAGGGCGCGGGTTTCGCCATCAATGGTGACCTGTTGTTCTTCCATCGCCTCCAGCAGTGCGCTCTGGGTTTTGGGGGTGGCGCGGTTGACCTCGTCAGCCAGCACCATCTGGGAGAAAATCGG
>PWYF01000264.1 GCA_003567955.1 Thiotrichales bacterium | reverse complement strand
CCGTGCGTATTTATAACGCAGCACAGATTCTGGCCGCGCCGATGGTGGCTGTAGCCGCCAATGCGCCCTTTCTTTTTGGCCATGATCTGTGGGCCGACACCCGGGTGCCACTGTTTGAGCAATCGGTCGCCGCGCCGGCCTTTCATGATGCCCAGGGCAACCTGGTGGAACGGGTCACTTTCGGCACCCGCTACCTGGAATCGTCCGTGCTGGAGCTGTACGAGGAAAATCTTTCAGCTTTTCCCGTCTTGCTGCCCCTGAGCGAAGCGGATGAGCCAGAGCGTATGCGTCATCTGCGTCTGCACAATGGCACCATCTGGCGCTGGAACCGGCCGCTGGTGGATTTTGATGACACCGGCCAGCCCACCCTGCGTCTGGAGCACAGGGTGTGTTCCGCCGGGCCGACACTGGCGGATGAGGTTGCCAATATCGTGCTCTTTTACGGCCTGGTGCATTACCTGGCCGGACTGGAGCAGTCCCCCGAGTCACGCTTGCCGATTGAGATGGCGCGGGCCAATTTTTATGAAGCCGCAAGACTGGGGCTGGATGCCCGGGTATTCTGGCTGGACGGGCATGAGCATGACTTGCGTGAACTGCTGCTTGATATGCTGCTGCCTGCCTGCATTGAATCACTGGAGAAGCCGGGGCTGGCCGCCAGCGAAGTGCAAACCTGGATCGAAGGCATTATTCTGCCGCGCATTGAGAGCGCACGTACCGGCACGGATTGGCAGCGGCGCTTCGTTGCCCGTCATGGCCGGGATTTCCCCACCCTGGTGCGTGTCTATCATGAACGTCAGCAACAACAGTGGCCGGTGCACCAATGGACGATCTAGCCGCCAATCGTCACACCCGTGTGCAGATGCTTGAAGGCATTCCCGAGGGACTGCTGGAATGCCCGGCCAATCGTCTGGACACCCTCCTGGAAGGCCCCAGTCTGATCCGTGTGCCGGGGGAACGTCAGCCGCCGCTGTTTGTTTCGGTGCTGTTGCATGGGAATGAGGTGACCGGTTTGCTGGCCATGCAGGCGCTGTTGCGTGAGTGGCAGGGCAGATTGCTGCCGCGGGAGCTGTTGTGGTTTATCGGCAATATTGATGCCGCCCGTTACGGCGCGCGGCGGCTGGCCGGGCAGCCTGACTATAACCGTATCTGGGCCGGAGGGGATGCGCCGGAATGCGAGATGGCGCGTCATTTACTTGACTACCTTGAGCACCAGCCCCTGTTTGCCGCCGTGGATATACACAACAACAGCGGCCAGAATCCCATGTACGCCTGTGTTAATCGACTGGATGCACAGTACATTAATCTTGCATCTAAATTCAGCAAGTTACTGGTTTATTTTACCAAGCCGCATGAAGTCTTGAGTGTGGCGCTGTCACGGCTGTGTCCGGCCACGGTGATTGAATGCGGCCTGTCCGGTGAAGCGCAGGGCACTGCGCAAGTCCGGGATTATCTGGCGCACTGCCTGACGATGGCGCAGCGCGAGACGGATATACCGGGTGACAAGGGACTTGCGGTGTATCAGACGGTAGGGCGGATCACGGTAAGAGATGACGTACGTATCGCTTTTGGTTCGCCCGGCGATGAGGAAGCGCTGAGTTTGCGCGAGGACCTGGAAGGGCTGAATTTCCGTCAGCTGTCGCCGGGAACACTGCTCGGACACTGTCCGCTCGGGGAGGAGGTGCTGCGGGTGACTGGAAATGCGGGCGAGGATGTTACCGCGCATTTTATTGCCCATGATAACGGGCGGGTGGTGCTGCAACGGCCCTGTTTGCTTTCCATGTTGACCCGGAACATCCACGTGATTCATCAGGACTGTCTGGGCTATGTCATGCAACCCCGCACGCTTGAGCAAACACGGATCCAGGCGCCGCATCTCAGCGGGCCGGCGCGCTGATTGACAGCGGCGGGCGAGGCGGTAGAATGCCTTGTCCTGATTTGCAGGCGCGTAGCTCAGCTGGTTAGAGCACCACCTTGACATGGTGGGGGTCGTTGGTTCGAGTCCAATCGCGCCTACCAAATTCATTGCAAAAACCCCGCCTGGCGCGGGGTTTTTTGTGTTTTTTCTCCGGCGTGCTGCCGGTTTGTGCCCCTGGTGCGCCATGCTGTTCAGACGATTGACAAGATTGCCCCGGGCCGTGGTACAGCCGGCATTGCCCCTGGAGCAAACCTTGATCCTGCCCATGCGAGTCTGGCCCACGGACCTGAATTTCGGTGGTCATATGGACAATGTCCGTTATATGGCGCTGATGGATCTGGCGCGCAGTCTCTGGTTTACCCGTACGCGACTCGCGAAACTCACGCTGGCGCGCAAACTGGCCACGCCGGTGGCGGCGGCGCAGGTGCGTTACCGGCGTGAACTGTTTTTCGCTGATCGCTTCACGCTGCATACCCGGCTGGTTTACTGGGATGCAAAATGGTTTTTTCTGGAACAATGGTTCATGCGCGGGGAAGTGATGACTACGCGTGCCCTGTTCAAGTGTGCTTTCGTAGGCCGCGACGGCACGCTCAATCCGCAGCCCCTGTTTGATCTGTTGTGCTCACAGCCGCCGGCGCCCCCGGTTATGCCCTTGGCGGTGGATGCCCTGCTGGCCTCGGAGGCCATGCAGCGGCGGGGCTGAGGTGGTGTGCCGGGTTTGACGCCAGCCCGCAGGCGGACTAGGATGCGCAGCTGTTCGGGGCGAGTTTGGCGATTCTTCGCTCCTTTATCGTTGTACAAGTGGCCCCTCGTATCGGTCACCACTGAAGGAATGCCCTCCGTGATTACGATTTCCCTCCCCGACGGCAGTCAACGTGAGTATCCGCAACCTGTCACCATCATGCAGGTGGCCGGGGATATCGGCGCCGGTCTGGCGCGCGCCACTTTGGCCGGTGAGGTCAATGGTGAGTTGCGCGATGCCTGTGACCTGATCGAGTCCGACGCGGATCTGCGCATCATCACCCCGCGCGATGACGAAGGTCTGGAGATTATTCGCCACTCCTGTGCGCATCTGCTGGGCCAGGCGGTCAAGCAACTGTATCCCGAAGCGCAAATGGCTATCGGCCCGGTGATCGAGGACGGCTTTTACTACGACATTCGCTATGACCCGGGCTTTACGCCCGAAGACCTTGAGAAAATCGAAAAGCGCATGGCGGAGTTGATTGACCAGGAATACGACGTCATCAAGCAGGTGACGCCGCGCGAGGAGGTGTTGCGCATCTTTCGCGAGCGCGGCGAGGACTACAAGGTCCGGCTGGTGGAAGACATGCCGGAGGTGCAGGCCATGGGTCTGTATCACCATCAGGAATACGTGGACATGTGCAAGGGCCCGCACGTGCCCAATACCCGCTTTCTCAAGGCATTCCACCTGACCAAGCTGGCCGGGGCCTACTGGCGTGGCGATGCCGCCAACGAGATGCTCCAGCGTGTCTACGGCACGGCCTGGGCTGACAAGAAAGGGCTCAAGGCCTATCTCCTGCGGCTGGAGGAGGCCAAGAAGCGCGATCACCGGCGCATCGCCCGTCAGCAGGACCTGTTTCACCTGCAGGAAGAATCCCCCGGCATGGTGTTCTGGCATGACCGCGGCTGGCGGATCTACCGTGTGCTTGAAGACTACATTCGCGGCTTGCTGCGGGAGCAGGATTACCAGGAAGTGCGCACCCCCCAGCTGGTGGATCGTAGCCTGTGGGAAAAGTCGGGGCACTGGGAGAAGTTCGGTGATGACATGTTCTACACCGAATCCGAGGCGCGCACCTATGCCGTCAAGCCCATGAATTGCCCCTGCCATGTGCAGATTTACAACCAGGGCCTGCGCAGTTACCGCGATTTGCCCCTGCGCATGGCGGAATTCGGCTCCTGTCACCGCAACGAACCCTCCGGCACCCTGCACGGGCTGATGCGTGTGCGCAATTTTGTGCAGGATGATGCGCATATCTTCTGTACCGAGGCGCAGATCCAGGCGGAAGTCTCGGTCTTTATCGATATGCTGTATCGCGCTTATCGGGATCTGGGCTTTACCGAAATCATCGTGGCCCTGTCGACGAGGCCGGCGCAACGCGTGGGCTCCGATGCCGTCTGGGACAAGGCCGAAGCGGCCCTGGCCGAGGCGCTGAAGAACAAGGATCTGGACTACCGCTTGCAGCCGGGTGAGGGCGCCTTTTATGGCCCCAAGATCGAGTTTTCGCTCAAGGACAGTCTCGGCCGGGTATGGCAGTGTGGCACCATACAGGTTGATTTCGCGCTGCCGGGCAGGCTGGATGCCACCTATGTGGCGGAAGATGGCAGTCGTCAGGCCCCGGTCATGCTGCATCGGGCCATTCTTGGGTCCTTCGAGCGTTTCATTGGCATCCTTATTGAGGAGCATGCCGGGGCGCTGCCGCCCTGGCTGGCGCCGGTGCAGGCTGTCGTCCTCAATATCACCGATCGTCAGGCCGATTACGCCTGTGAGGTAGTGGAAGCCCTGACAAATCAGGGTTTTCGAGTGGATCCGGACTTGAGAAACGAGAAGATCGGCTTTAAAATCCGCGAGCACACCTTGCAGCGGGTACCATACCTGCTGGTAGTGGGTGACCGGGAAGTTGAATCCGGTACCGTGTCCGTGCGTACCCGGGGCGGTGAAGACCTCGGCAGCATGTCTGTTGCCGATTTTGCTGCCCGGCTCGGGACAGATGTCGCGCAACTGGGACGCACAAGCGAGGAGGACTGAAGTATCGCTGCACAAAAGAAGGCCCGGCGTAATGAACAGATCACCGTACCTAAAGTGCGGGTGATTCGGCCGGACGGCGAACAGGCCGGCATTTTGGATCGCGATGAGGCACTGGAGTATGCCCGTGATATGGGCCTTGATCTGGTTGAGGTCTCGCCCAACGTGGATCCGCCAGTCTGTCGCGTGATGGATTACGGCAAGTTTCAGTTCGAGCGGAGCAAGGTCCAGCAGGGTGGCAAGAAGAAAAGCCGCCAGATGCAGATCAAGGAGGTCAAGTTCCGCCCGAACACCGACACAGGGGATTATCAGGTCAAACTGCGCAACCTGATACGTTTCCTGAATGATGGCGACAAGGCCAAGGTAACCTTGCGGTTCCGGGGCCGTGAAATGCAGCATCAGGATCTCGGTCTGGAGCTGCTTCACCGCGTGCGTGATGATCTTGAGGAATACGGCGTGGTGGAGCAGGAGCCCAAGCTTGAGGGTCGCCAGATGGTGATGATGCTGTCCGCCAGGAAGAAAAAGGGTTAAAAGCCCCCCGAAGCGCCGCACGCGTGCGGTCAATGACGACGAATAGCGGAGTAGAAGGCAATGCCAAAACTGAAGACCAATCGCGGGGCGGCCAAACGCTTTTCCCGTACCGGTGGCGGTGGGTTCAAGCGTGCCCACGCCTACAAAAATCATATCCTGACGAAGAAGTCGACCAAGCGTAAGCGTCAGCTGCGTGCGACGCCGCAGGTCAAGGATGCCGAGCAAGCCGCCGTACGGCGCATGCTTCCATACAGCTGAATCAGTCAGGAGAGCTATCATGGCCAGAGTTAAAAGGGGCGTCACCGCCCGTGCCCGTCACAAGAAAGTCCTGGGCAAGGCCAAGGGCTACTATGGCGCCCGTTCGCGTGTCTATCGCGTTGCCAAGCAGGCCGTCATCAAGGCCGGCCAGTACGCTTACCGTGATCGCCGCAACCGCAAACGCGACTTTCGCTCGCTGTGGATTGTGCGCATCAATGCTGCCGCACGTGAAAACGGTTTGTCCTACAGCCGTTTGATCAACGGCCTGAACAAGGCCGGCGTGGAGGTGGACCGTAAGGTGCTGGCGGATTTGGCGGTACGTGACAAGCCGGCGTTTGCCGCCATTGCCGAACAGGCGAAGGCCGGTCTGTCCGCCTGAGTGCCGGAGATTATGCCGGTACGGCAGGAAAGGGGAGGCCAACCAGCTTCCCCTTTTTTGTT
>PWYF01000209.1 GCA_003567955.1 Thiotrichales bacterium | reverse complement strand
CGGTTGTCGTCTGGGGATCGTGGCCAGTCGCGTGCGTCGGAGCACTCAGAACTATCAGCGCTTGAGAGGCTTTCTGGACAGCCTGGAGATTCCCTTCGTGGGCTCAATACGGGATGCCCCGGTTTATCTGGAAGCCGCCGAGTACGGGTTGGGCGCCAGCGAAATGCATGAACCCGCGCTTTCGGGCCGGGAGTCCCGGGCGTGGGAGCAGATTTTCCGGTGGCTGGAGCAGGAGAGTCCGGCCCTGTCGTCGGGTTCGGTACAGGCGCCTGGAAGTCTGTATGGGCGATGAGCGATTGCAATTTGATGGTCCTGCGGGCCGCCTGGCGGCCCTGCACGCGACACCGCGGGGCGAGCCATCCGGTGTCGCCGTGGTCTGTCACCCGCATCCGCAGCATGGCGGCACCATGGACAACAAGGTGGTGCATACCTTGAGCCGGGCTTTTGTGCTCGCCGGCCTGGCCGCGCTGCGGTTCAATTTCCGGGGTGTAGGTGACAGCGAGGGCGAATACGACCAGGGCCACGGCGAAGTCAGCGATGTGCTGGCCGCGTGTGACTACATGCAAAATGAGTATCCGGGGCGGCCGCTGTGGCTGGCCGGGTTTTCTTTTGGTGCTGCGATGGCGTTGCGCGCCGCACCGCAGTGCCGGCCGTCAGGGCTGGTGACGGTTGCCCCCCCGGTGGCCGGCCTGGAGCACGTGTCACCCGAAGCAGGTATTGCCTGGCTGCTGGTACAGGGGGAGGCAGACGAGATCGTTGATGCCGGATCGGTGCTGGCCTGGGCAAAATCACGGCCTGTGACACCCCGGATTGTGAGTTTGCCGGCAGTCGGGCATTTTTTCCATGGCCAGCTACCAACAATGCGCGAGGCCGTGCTCGATTTCATCCGGCAAAATACCCGCTGAAGGTCTATTACAGACCGTTGTCACCGGGGTATGCTAGGCTTGAGATGTCACCGGATGACGGCGGTCAGGAGAAATGGCGACGGGCCGACTCCGTCATCACGGTAATCATTAATGCTTGGAGGTTAGCCATGCGTGGTTTTGCTGTTTTTGTGGGGGCTTCGGCTCTGTTGTTGGCCGGCACTAGCCAGGCGCGCGACCTGGATTTTCCGGATCCAGGTATGGGGCAGGATGCATTTCGGGCCATTTCCGAGGATCTCGGGGCGCTGTTGAGTTACAAGCCGCTGCAACCGGCCGAGCCTTTGGGCGTGGTGGGCTTTGATATCGGCGTGGAGTGGACCTCCACCTTCGTGGAGAACTCCGAGGAATGGGCGCAGGCCACCGGCAGCGATATCGACACTTTCCCCATGGCGCGACTGAGCGCCCAGAAAGGCCTGCCTTTTGGCATTGATGTGGGGGCGACCTACGCTTCTGCCCCGGATTCGGACGTGGAAATTATCGGTGCCCAGGTCCGTTATGCCCTGATGAAAGGAGGCATCGCGAGCCCGGCGCTTGGCATCCGCGCAGGTTACACACAGGTGGTCGGACATGATGATATCGATTTCCGGACCAGCAGTGTGGACCTGTCGCTTTCCAAGGGGTTTGGCCCGTTGACACCCTACGGTGGGGTGGGCCAGGTCTGGATTACCAGTGATTACACCGGCGATGAAGCGCTGCTTCAGGATAACCTGGAAGAAGAGGATTTCTCCGAGAGCAAGGTGTTTGCAGGACTGAGGATGAATTTTGTTCTGTTCAAGCTCACGGCAGAGGTGGATCAGACCGGGGATGCCACCAGTCTGAGTGCAAAGTTCAGTCTCGGCTTCTGAGGCTTGTGATTCTGCCCATCAAAAAGGCCCGCCTGGAGCGGGCCTTTTTGATGGGCGCCCGTAAGATAAATATCCCTAGTCGTCAACGTGGAACTGGCGATCAAAGCGCAGTTGCCAGGACAGTTCCGTCCCCCGGGGTTCGATATTGATCTGGAACTGGAATCGATCCTCGTCGCGGACGGGAAAGGTGCCAATGTAATAGACGGCATCACCATCGGTGATCTCCTGCATGGTGATCTCGCGATAGCGGTTGGTCAACGTGTGGACCGTGGCCGCATTCACCCGGGCGCGTACCGGGATGCCGTGGCCGCCGTCCTCGGCGGTTTCCACCACCGTAATATTGAGCATGGCCCGGTTGCGACTGCGGGTGATGCCATAGGCGCTCGCCACTTCAGCCGGCAGCATATCGGTGCTGAGCGTATTGTAATGCACGGTGTAGTCACCGAACTGTCTGCTGTTTTCATCTGCCAGGGCCTGACCGGGCCCTGACAGCAACAGCCCGAGGCTCAGCAGGAGGGTGCTTGTGATGCGCATAATTTATACCCCTTTGTCGGATTCTGGTGACTGGACCGGACAACGGGCGCAAAACATGCAGCCGCTGCCTGTGCTTGACTACGTGTATAGGCCCGCGGAGGCGGCCTCGTCAAGTTGCTGCGTTTTCCCCGGCCCGGGGTGCGCCGTTACGTTTGAGGCTGTAGAGGGCAACCTGGCCGAGCAGATTGGGCATGCTGCGCATCCAGAAATTGCTGCGGTGATGCCGGTCAACCACGTTGCGTGCCAGAATGTGCAGGTTTTTCTGCGCACACAGGCGCTCAAAGTCGCGCACGGTGCACAGGTGGATATTGGGGGTGTCATACCATTCGTCTGGCAGCGAGGGGGTGACCGGCATGTGCCCGCGCAGGCCCAGTTGCAGGCGGCACTGCCAGTGACCGAAGTTGGGGAAGGTAACAATGCTCTCGCGGCCAATACGCAGCATTTCCTCGAGCAGGAAATCAGGCCGTTGCACCACCTGCAGGGCCTGGGTCAGCACCACGTAATCGAATGAATCGGTGGCGAAGGCATCCAGGCCGCGATCCAGGTCCATACGGATGACATTCACGTCGGATTCGATGCAGCGCACGATGTTGTCGGCGTCAATTTCCAGGCCGTAACCGGTCACCTCGCGGGTATCGCGCAGGTGGCGCAACAACGTGCCATCACCGCAACCAAGATCCAGCACCCGGGAGCCAGGGCGGATCCAGCGGGCAATCATGGCCAGATCGGGGCGCAGCGCGTATTCAGTCATGGGCGCCAACCTCCCGGGCCACCCGGTCAAGATACGTGCCGAGAATGCGCACATAATCGGGGATGGGCATGAGAAAGTCGTCATGGCCCAGGCTGGAGCTGATCTCGGCATAGGTCACCCGGCGATCGGCATCCATCAGGGCCTTGACGATTTCGCGAGAACGGGCCGGCGCAAAGCGCCAGTCACTGCTGAACGACAGCACCAGAAAACGGCTGTGACTGTCGCGAAAGGCGGCGGCCAGATCGCCGTTGGTGTCCTGCGCCGGGTCAAAATAATCCAGCGCCTTGGTCATCAGCAGGTAGGTATTGGCGTCAAAGCGGTCGACAAAGGAATGGCCCTGGTAACGCAGGTAGCTTTCCACCTCGAACTCGACATCGTAACCAAAGGAAAGTTTGCCTTCACGCAGGTCTCGGCCGAATTTGGCGCGCATGGAGGCTTCCGAAAGATAAGTGACATGTCCGAGCATGCGTGCCAGGGCCAGTCCCCGACGCGGGCTGACATTGTGTTCCAGATAATAGCCGTCGCGAAAATCCGGATCGCTCATGATCGCCTGGCGGGCGATCTCGTTGAAGGCGATATTCTGCGCCGACAGCCTGGGCGCGGCGGCGATCACCAGCGCGTGGCGCACGCGCTCGCTGTAATCGATGGCCCATTGCATCACCTGCATGCCACCCAGGCTGCCGCCGGCCACCGCGGCCCATTGTTCAATTCCCAGGGCGTCAGCCAGACGGGCCTGGCTGCGGACCCAGTCGCGCACCGTGACGACGGGGAAGTCAGGGCCATAATAGCGGCCGGTCTCGGGGTTGATGCTTGCCGGTCCGGTCGAGCCCTTGCAGCCGCCGATATTGTTCGGGCAGACCACGAAAAAGCGGTTGGTATCGATAGCCTTGCCGGGGCCGATGCATTTGTCCCACCAGCCGGGCTTGCGATCCTCCGCGCTGTGATAACCGGCGGCGTGATGGTCTCCCGACAGCGCGTGGCAAATCAGGATGGCATTGGAGCGGCTGGCGTTAAGCGTGCCGTAGGTCTCGTAGACCAGATCATGGGCCGGCAGACTGCGCCCGCAGTCAAGCGCCAGCGGCTGGTCGAAGTGCAGCTTTTCGGGCGTGACAATACCGACTGAATCTGTGGGCAGGCTCCGGGCCATGGCTTCCCTGGTCTGTTTGCGAATCCGGTGCGGAAACCCCCGCCGGACAAGGCATCAGAGTCTACTGGGCGCTTGCCGCGCGGCGCAACCCCGTCCCGTCACTGCCGACAGTCTATAGAACCGGCAGCGTCAGAGGATAGGCAAGCATACGGATGATCACCAGCCCGATCAGCACCAGCAACGGAGACAGATCAATGCCGCTGGTCGCGGGGAGCAGGCGGCGTGCCGGGGCGAGTAGCGGGGCATTGAGTTGGTAGAGCAGACTCAGCCCGGGGTGATGTGCGCCCGGGTTGATCCAGCTGACGATAATCTGGATGAAAATCGTGATAGTAAACAGCAGGCTGGCCAGGACGAGCAATTCAGCCAGCGATGCGGGCAGCAGCCATTCAAGCGGGATGGCCTGGCCTCTGAGCAGCATGACGCTGACATACATCAGCACCTGCAGGACAAACATCAGCAACAGGGCCGGGGCATCAATGCGCCGGCTGGAAGGCAGCAGCACCCGTAACGGGCGCAGCATGGGTTCGGTGAAGCGCACCAGAAACTGGCTGATGGGGTTGTAGTAATCGGCATTGGCCCATTGCAACAGCAAGCGCAGTAACAGGGCCAGGATCACCAGGCGGAAAGCGGTGACGATAAGAAAGTTCAGTGGATTGAGCCAGTAGTCTGCGCCCATCAGCTATCTCCTGCAGCGTCGGCCAGTTCCTCTGCGCGGCGATGGGCCGCCGCAGCGGCCTGGATCACCAGCTCACGCAAATGGCCCGTTTCCAGCGCAGCGATCCCGCGCTCGGTAGTGCCGCCAGGGGAAGTCACGCGCTGGCGCAGGGTGGCAGGGTCTTCGCCGCTTTCAAGGCTCATGCGGGCCGCCCCCAGGGCGGTCTGGCGGGCGAGGCGGGCAGCCGTGTCGGCTGGTAGCCCGAGCTGCTCACCGGCTTCGCTCAGCGCTTCAATGAAGAGAAAAAAATAAGCCGGTCCACTGCCCGAGATCGCAGTCACAACATCCAATTCGCTTTCCTTGTCCAGCCACACGGTTGTACCGGCTGTGCCGAGAATTTCTCCGGCGATGCGGCGCTGGTCTGCGTTCACGTTTTCGTCGGCCCACAGTGCAGAGGCGCCGGCACCGATCAGTGCGGGGGTGTTGGGCATCACCCGGACCAGGGGCAGTGTCGTCCCAAGCCATCGGTGGATATCGGCACAGCGGGTGCCGGCAACGATTGAAACCAGCAGTGGGTTTCGCCCGGCGAGGGCCGGGCCGACAGCCCGGCAGACTGGCGGCAGCTGACCCGGTTTGACCGCCAGCACGATGACATCGGCCGTTTCGATTGCCTGAACGTTGTCGCTGAAGCAGGGGACGCCGGTTTCGCGGTTCAGCGTCTCACGTGCATCCTGTGACGGGTCGGCGACATGGATGGCCGTGGCCGGATGGCCGCTGCGCAGCAACCCGCCGATGAGGGCGCGGGCCATATTGCCGCCGCCAATGAAGGCGATGATGGTCTTGCTCATGAATCTGCCTTGATGCCTGCTGCTGTTGTTATTG
Organism: Thiotrichales bacterium; assembly: GCA_003567955.1. Classification (GTDB taxonomy): domain Bacteria; phylum Pseudomonadota; class Gammaproteobacteria; order UBA5335; family SLRW01; genus SLRW01. The sequence continues at coordinate 17,365 of PWYF01000209.1, read as the reverse complement.
GATACGGGTATTGTAACGGCTACAGCCGTTTAGGAAACGCTGATCAATTCGTTGCGCCTTGATACCAAAACGCGGGCAATGCCTGAGGCGCGACGAATTGATCTATTGCCGGGGGCCAAACAGGTCGGTGCCCACCCGGACATGTGTGGCGCCCTCGGCAATCGCTACTTCAAGATCGGCGGACATGCCCATGGACAGGACATCGAGGGTATAACCTTCGCTGTTCAGCGCCTCCAGCGCTTCGCGTAGTTGTCGGCAGGGCTGGCGCCGGCCGGCCTCGTTATCGGCCGGGGCAGGGATGGCCATCAGGCCTCGCAGGCGCAGCTGTGGCAGCCGGGCCACGGCGGCTGCCAGGGCCGGTAATGCCTCCGGGCTGACGCCGGATTTGCTTGCTTCACCGCTGATGTTGACCTGCAGGCAGACATTGAGCGGTGGCAGGGTTTGCGGGCGCTGGCTGTCCAGTCGTCTGGCAATGCGCAATCGATCAACACTGTGTACCCAGTCAAAGCAAGCGGCCACATCACGGGTTTTGTTGGATTGCAGCGGGCCAATGAAATGCCAGCACAGCGACCGGTCGGCAAGTGCCTGCTGATGTGCCAGGGCTTCCTGCAGGTAATTCTCGCCAAAATGACACTGTCCCGCCTCGACCAGGGCGCGCATGGCTGCGGCAGACTGGCCCTTGGCGACTGCAATCAGGGTGATGTCGCCAGGCTGGCGACCAGATTGTGAGGCGCTGTCAGCAATGCGCCTGAGCACATTATCGAGTTTGTCAGGGGGGGTGTTTTGCCGCTTCACTGTTGCGTGGACTGTGCGTTACCGATAAGTTTGGGTAGCCGGCGTCGTGAATGGGGCGCCGGCTGCCGTTTAACGTGCCGGTCCGGCAGTCGTTGCCGGACGTGGCCCCAAATTGTACGGGATGCCAATGGATATTGCTCAGTTGCTTGCCTTTGCGGTCAAAAATGGTGCTTCGGACCTGCATATCTCGGCCGGATTGCCACCCATGATTCGTGTCGACGGCGATGTTCGTCGTATCAACCTGCCGGCCATGGACGGCAAGGAAACGCATGATCTCATTTACGACATCATGAATGACAAGCAGCGCAAGGACTATGAGGAGCTGCTGGAGACGGACTTCTCATTTGAAATACCCAATCTGGCGCGTTTCCGTGTCAATGCCTTCAACCAGAACCGGGGTCCGGGTGCGGTCTTCCGTACCATTCCCTCGGAAATCCTCACGCTGGAAGACCTGGGTTGTCCCAAGGTGTTCAAGGATATCGCCGATAAACCGCGCGGGATCTGTCTGGTGACCGGCCCGACCGGGTCGGGCAAATCCACCACCCTTGCGGCCATGGTGGATTACGTCAACAGCAATGAGGCGGGGCACATTCTCACGATTGAGGACCCCATCGAGTTTGTACACGAAAGCAAGAAATGCCTGATCAACCAGCGCGAAGTGCATCGTGATACGCACGGTTTCGCCGAGGCGCTGCGAAGCGCCCTGCGTGAGGATCCCGATGTGATCCTGGTGGGTGAGCTGCGTGACCTGGAAACCATTCGTCTCGCGCTCTCCGCCGCTGAAACCGGACACCTGGTTTTCGGTACCCTGCATACCACTTCGGCGGCCAAGACCATCGACCGTATTGTTGACGTGTTCCCGGCCGCGGAAAAGGACATGGTGCGGGCAATGCTATCGGAGTCGCTGCAAGCGGTGATCTCCCAGACCCTGCTGAAAAAACAGGGTGGCGGCCGGGTGGCGGCGCACGAGATCATGATTGGCACGCCGGCGATTCGTAACCTGATTCGCGAGAACAAGGTCGCGCAGATGTACTCGGCGATACAGACCGGTCATCAGATTGGTATGCAGACGCTGGATCAGTGTCTGCAGGATCTGGTGCGCAGGAATCTGGTCAGCCGCGAGAATGCCCGGCATGTGGCCGCGAACAAGGAATCGATCAACTAGGACAGGAGTTGTAAACGATGGACAGAGATCAGGCCGCCAAGGCCATGCAGGATCTGCTGCGACTGATGTCGCGCAAGGGCGGGTCCGACCTGTTTATCACCGCCGGGTTCCCGCCGGCGATCAAGGTCGACGGCAAGCTGGGTCCGGTCTCCGAGAAGGCGCTGTCGCCGGAGCATACGGCGGAGCTGGCCCGTGCCATCATGAATGACCGCCAGGCAAAGGAATTTGACGAGACCAAGGAATGTAATTTTGCCGTCAGTCCCCGGGATATCGGCCGCTTTCGCGTTAATGCCTTTATCCAGCGCGGCAGTGTGGGCATGGTGCTGCGGACCATCAACACCAACATCCCCACCTTCGAGGACCTGGACCTGCCCGAGGTGCTCAAGGATGTGGTGATGAGCAAGCGCGGCATGATCATTATGGTGGGCGCCACCGGTTCGGGTAAATCCACCACCCTGGCGGCCATGGTGGGACACCGCAATTCCAATGCCTACGACCACATCATCACCATTGAGGATCCGGTGGAATACATCCATCGTCACAACAAGTCGCTGATCACCCAGCGCGAAGTGGGCGTGGATACCGAGAGCTGGGGGATTGCGCTGAAAAACACCCTGCGTCAGGCACCAGATGTGATTCAGATCGGCGAGGTCCGTGACCGCGAGACCATGGAGTATGTGCTGCAGTTCTCGGAAACCGGCCACCTGTGTATGTGTACCCTGCACGCCAACAATGCCAACCAGGCGCTGGAGCGAATTATCAATCTGTTCCCGGAAGAGCGCCGGGAACAGGCGTTGATGGATGTGTCCCTGAATATCTGCGCGATCGTCTCCCAGCGACTGATTCCCCATGCCAGTGGTTCGGGCCGGGTGGCGGCCTTTGAAATCCTGCTGGGGACCCCGCTGGTGCGGGATCTGATCTTCAAGGGCGAGATCAACGAAATCAAGGAGGTCATGGGCAAGTCGGGCGACCAGGGCATGATTACCTTCGACAAGGCCCTGTTCGACCTGTTCGAGGCCGATCTGATCAGCTACGAGGACGCCATGCGCAATGCCGACTCCAAGAACGAACTGCGTCTGCGTATCAAGCTGGAAAGCAAGAAAACCGACGATCCCACCCAGACGATGGATGGTCTGAGCGTGCAGGACGATGATGAGTGAGCGGTGCCGGTTGATTCCCGGCTGAAGCGGAGAAAACAACAATGATCCTGCGTCCCTACATGCAGTTTATGGCCGAGAAGGATGCTTCGGACCTTTACGTCAGCGGTGGCGCCATACCGCAGGCGCGGGTGGCCGGCAAGGTGGTGCAGGTCGGCAGCGAGGTGATGCCGCCGGCCAGGGTCGCCGAGGCGGCCGGCGAATTGATGGGCGACCGCGAGCGGGCCCTGTTCAAGGAGCACTGGGATGTGGATTTCTCCGTGCGCGCGGACAAGCTCGGCCGTTTTCGCGTCAATGTGTTCCGCCAGCGGGGTCAGGTGGCCATGGTGCTGCGGCATGTCCCGCCCGAGATCAAGAGCATCCGTGAACTGCACTTGCCCGAGGTGCTGGAGGAGCTGGCCATGGCGCGCCAGGGCCTGTTGCTGATGGCGGGTCCCACCGGGTCGGGCAAGTCCACGACGCTGTCCGCCATGATCGGTCATCGTAATGAGCAGGCGACGGGGCATATTCTCACCATTGAGGATCCCATCGAGTTCTTTCACACCAACAAGCGCGCCATCGTCAATCAGCGTGAGCTGGGCGTCGACGCGCATTCTTTCGATGCCGCCCTGCGCAGTGCCCTGCGCGAGTCACCCGACGTGGTCATGATTGGCGAGGCGCGTGATCGTGACACCATGTCTGCAGCACTGGAGCTCGCCGGCACCGGTCATCTCAGTATGGCCACCCTGCATGCCAACAATGCTTCCCAGGCGCTGGATCGGGTGGCGTCGATGTTCCCCGGTGACATGCAGGAACAAATGCATCTGGATCTGGCGGATTATCTGCTGGCGATTATCTCCCAGCGACTGGTCATGACCGAGGACGGTAGCCGGGTGCCGGCCGTGGAAGTGATGATCAATACGCCCTTTATTGCCGATCTTATTACCAAGGGCCATTTTGATCGCCTCAAGTCGGCGATGGAGGAAAGCAAGCTGAGGGGGATGCGGGATATGGACTCGGCGCTTCATGACCTGGTCAAGCAGGGTATTATCAGCAAGGATGAGGCGCTGGCCAACGCCGAGTCGCGCAGTAATCTCGAGGCCAAGATCAACTTCGCCAGCAACTGAGCAACTGAATCAGGCTGTCGGCCCGGGGTAGATCTGCGCCGCGTCGAATACCGGGCCGTCCACGCACACCCGCTTCATGGCGGGGCCTTCCGGGGTGTGCACCTTGACCACGCAGCCGGCGCAACCGCCGACGGCACAGGCCATGTATTCTTCCAGTGCGATCGAGGCCGGCAGTCCGTAATCACGGGCCAGGGTGGCAATGGCTTCGAGCATGGGCTCCGGGCCGCAGCCGAAGACCTGTACCTCACCTCGCTGCGCCGGCGTCAGGGCGTCCAGCCAGTAACGCGCCAGATCAGTAACAAAGCCGTCGTGGCAGCCGGCATAGCCCTGGCTGCTGGTCAGACGGGTGGGGATGCCCCAGTCCTCCAGTAGTGGCATGGTGGCAATCACGCCTTCAGGCAGCCCCGGCACGAGTATGCGGGAAGGGCGACTGCGGAAGGGGAAGGGCACTTCCGAGCCGAGAATGGCAAGGGGGCTGAACGCCGGGTCCGCGCGCAATTGATCCGCCAGAAACACCATTGGCGGGATGCCCACGCCGCCGCCCAGCAGCAGACTGCGCGGGCGGGCGGGGTCAGCCTCAAACCCCTGGCCGATGGGGCCCAGAACGCCCAGGCTTTCGCCGGGCTGGCGGGTGGCCAGCAAGCGGGTCCCCTGACCAACGACCTTGTAGAGAAACTGAACCCAGCCCTGCTGCCGGTTGACGCGCATGATTGACAGCGGTCGGCGCATGGGCAATGCCGGATCACAAGTCAGGTGGGCAAACATGCCGGCGCGGGCGTGTTCTGCGCACAGGGGCGCGCGCACCCACAGAATATGCTGCTCACCTTCATGGTGCTCGTGACTGATGATCTCGCCATCCTCGACAAAAATGCTGCCGCGATGGGCGGGATGTTGCGGGCTGGCGGGTGCCGTCATGTCTGGCTGTATACCTCCTGGCCGCCTACGAAGGTGTGTATCACACGTCCACGCAGCGGGGTGTTGTGGAAAGGCGAGCCCAGGGCACAATGTTCGGCGCTATTGGCCTCGCACGGTGTCCAGGGCTGCAGTGGGTCAAGCAGGCACAGGTCGGCCACCTGGCCGTTGCCCAGCTGGCCCTGTGGCAGGCCCAGCAGTTGCGCCGGGCTGGTGCTTGCCAGGCGCACAAGGTCGGCCGGGGTTAAGTGGCCTTCGTGCACCAGCCCCAGCATCAGTGCCAGCAGGGTATGCAGTCCCGCTATGCCGGCACCTGCGGCCGGGAACGGCTGTTGCCGGGCATCCCGGCTGACCGGACGGTGGTCGCTGCATACCGCACTGATGACACCATCGACCAGTCCCGCCAGCAGGGCCTCGCGGTCGGCGCTGCTGCGCAACGGCGGGTCAATGCGGTAGCGGCTGTCGAAGGGCTCAATGTCGCTGTCGCTCAGCAGCAGATGGTGGATGGCAACATCGGCGCTGACGGCCAGGCCGCTGGCCCGGGCCCGGCGCACCATATCAACTGATTCAGCGGTGCTCAGGCGGCAGAAATGAAGCTGGGCGCCGGTGAGTTCGGCCAGCGCCAGTTCGCGGGCCACGGCAATGGTTTCCGCCGCCGCCGGGATGCCGGGGAGGCCCAGGCGGGTACTGAGCTCGCCTTCATGGACGCAGCCGCCGGCAGTCAGCCATGGGTCACGGGCGTGTACGAATACACTGAGTTCGTGGCTGGCGGCGTATTCCATGGCCCGGCGCATGATGCGGGTGTCCGTGACCGGCTGGCGGCCGTTGCTGACGCCGACACAGCCGGCCTCCCTGAGTGCTCCGAGCTCGCTGAGTTGCTCCCCGGCCAGCTCGCGGGTCAGTGCGCCCAGCGTCACCAGGCGGACGCAACCGTGACGCTGGGCGCGGGCATGGACGAGCTCAATGCTGGCCGGGCCATCCAGGCATGGTTGCATATCCGGTGCCAGGCACAGGGTAGTGATGCCGCCTGCCGCGGCTGTGCGGGTATGCCGGGCCAGGGCTTCGGGCTGGTCATCGGGCAGGTTGGCGCCGAGCTCGATCAGGCCTGGAATCACCCACAGGCCGGTGGCATCAATTTCCCGGTCGGCACTGAAGCCGGCGGGTGGGGTCTCAATGCCGCAGATATGTTCGCCATCTATAAAGAGGTCGAGACTGTCATCAATCGCGTGGTGCGGGTCAATCAGGCGCCCGCCGGTAATCGCAATGCGCTCGCCCTGACTCATGTGCCGGGCTCCTGCGCGGCGGTGCGCTCACCGCCCATGGTCAGGGCCATCACCGCCATGCGCACGGCAATGCCGTTGGTGACCTGTTGCAGGATCACCGATTGCGGCCCGTCGGCCACATCCGAGGCAATCTCGACGCCGCGGTTGATGGGCCCCGGGTGCATCACAATGGCGTCAGGTGAGGCCAGTGCCAGGCGTTCGCTGCTGACGCCATAATGTCGGAAATATTCCTGGCTGCCGGGCAGGTCGGCCCCCTGCATGCGTTCGCGTTGCAAGCGCAGGGTGATGACCACGTCGGCATCGCGCAGGCCGTGATCAATATCCGTGAATACCTTGACACCCAGACGATCAATATCTGCCGGTAGCAGCGTGTGAGGTGCGATGACGCGAATTTCGCCGGTGCCCAGCAGGCGCAGTGCCGCGATCTGTGAGCGGGCCACGCGGGAATGTGCGATGTCGCCGACGATCGCTACTGTCAGTGCGGCAAAATCCGGTTTGTGCTGGCGGATGGTGAACATGTCCAGCAGGGCCTGGGTGGGATGAGCATGACTGCCATCCCCGGCGTTGAGCACGGTCACCTGCGGGTCGGCATGGGTGGCGAAGAAATGCGCCGCGCCGCTGTCGGGGTGGCGGATGACCAGCATATCCATATGCATGGCTTCGAGATTGCGCAGGGTGTCGAGCAGGCTTTCCCCCTTGCGTGCCGAGGAATGATCCACATCCAGATTCAGCACATCGGCGGAGAGCCGCTTGGCCGCCAGCTCAAAGGTCATGCGGGTACGGGGGCTGGGTTCATAGAACAGGTTGACCACAGTGCGACCGCGCAGCAGGGGCAGTTTTTTCACCGCGCGCTCGGTCAGGGGCAGCAAGGATTCGGCGGTATCGAGAATTTGTACCACTCTGTCGCGGCCCAGGCCCTCGATTTCGAGCAGATGGCGCAGGTTGCCGTCCTTGTCCAGCTGCGGATTCATGGTGTTGGTGTCTGTTCCTTTATGCCGCCGGTGCCGGGGTCACGCTCCTGCAGGTGCAGTTCAAGCGGCGCCGGCCCCGACAGTTTAATGTGTTCGCCATGTTCGGGCGAGATATCCCGGCCGCTGACATCGGCGGCAATGGGCAGTTCATGACAGCATCGATTGACCAGCACGGCCAGGCGTACCAGTGAGGGGCGGCCAAAGTCGAACAGTTCATCCAGTGCAGCACGAATGGTGCGGCCGGTATAGAGCACATCGTCGACCAGCACAACCGGGCGATCATCAAGCGCGAAGGGCAGGCTGGAGGGCCGTACCCGCGGGCTGACGCCGATACGGCTGAAATCGTCGCGATAAAAGGAAATATCCAGCGTGCCGACGTCGCCGGCCAGCTCGATGCGGCCCCGCAGGCGCCGGTGAAGTGCACGCGCCACCCACACGCCACCGGTATGAATGCCGATAATGGCGCAGGGCGGATTGGCAGCCTCGGGCAGCATGGTCGCCAACTCATCTGCCATGCGGTCAAGCAAGCCATCAATGGCCTGACTGTCAAGCAGGATCATGGACGCGGCCCTCCAGAAAATCCTGCAGGATACGCTGTGCGGCGCCGGCGTCAATTTCCTCGCGCCGGATACGCCGACGCCGACCCTGTTGTCGCTGCGCTTTCAGGGCCTGTTCGGCATCCCAGGAAGTCAGGTGCTCGTCCACCAGGTAGACCGCCAGGCGGAAGCGGCCTTCAAGCTGGCGAGCAAAGCGGCGCACTTCCTCGCTCAGGGCGTGACTGCTGCCATCGGCGTGAAGCGGCAGCCCCAGCACCAGGGCTTCCGGCTCCCAGGTGCGAATTAACTCGCCGAGGTGGTCCCAGTCAGTGCCTTCGCGGCGGTTACTGACGGTGGCCAGCGGGTGGCTGGTGCCGGTCAAGGTGGTGCCCACCGCAATGCCGATGCGCTTTTGCCCGTAATCAAGAGCAAGCAGGGTGTGGCAGCTGTTGGTTTCAGGCATGGCCGGCATCTCCGCTGAGTCGGGCCGGGTCGATACCCAGCAAACGTGTCGCAGCCTGCCAGCGCTGAGGGACGGGGGTATGGAAGAGAATTTCATGTTGTGCCGGCACCGACAGCCAGGCATTTTCGCGCATTTCCTCATCCAGTTGGCCGGCGCTCCAGCCGGCATAACCCAGGGCCATCAGGTAATGTTCGGGGCCACGACCTTCGGCGATGGCCTCGAGGATGTCGCGTGAACTGGTCACACCGGTGTCGGGGCTGACTCGCAGGGTGGCCTCCCACTGGCTGTGATCCCCGTGTAGCACAAAGCCGCGTTCGGGGCTGACCGGGCCGCCCTGATAGACGCGCTGAGCGGCGATTTTTTCATCGTCGGCCCGGAGGTTCATCTGGCGCAGGATTTCTTCCAGCGTAACATCGCCGGGTCGGTTGATGATGAGGCCGAGGGCGCCGTCTTCGTTGTGTTCGCAGATATAGGTGACGGCGCGGGAAAAGTTCTGGTCCGCCAGGGCGGGCATGGCGATGAGCAGATGATTGGTCAGGTAGCCCGTGGTGCTCATGGGGTTATTGTATCAGGGTCGGCGCCGCGGGCCCATCGCGTGCTGCGGGATCATCCTCCGCCCAGCACCCGGCCACTGCTGCCGCCTTCCCCCGCCGGGCGGAAACGCCATTCATAGGTAAATCGCAGGTATTCATGATTTTCCCGCATGCTCTGGTTGAAGGGGGCAAAAGGTTCGGCGAGGCGCAGGATATTGAGTACGGCGTCATCCAGAATGCGATGCCCCGAGGGGCGAACAATATAGATATCTGACAGGCGGCCGTCGGCCTCCAGGGTGACTTCCACCATGACGCTGCCTGACAGGCCGCTGCGCGCGGCTTCGTCAGGGAAATTCAGATTACCCACTCGCTCCACGTGGTTACGCCATGAATCCAGATAGGACGCATAGTCACGTGCGTGTGCATCCACCGTGTCGAAGGGGTTGTCCTCGGGTTCGCCGGTCACCGCCTGTTCACGGCGCTGTTCATCCGTCGGGCTGATGTGGTCGATTTCCTGCTGTACCAGCCGCGCGAGCTGCATCTGTTCAGCTTCGGTGGCGCCCGGTTGCGGGCTGGTCTGCAGTTGCTGCGGGGCGTCCCCCCGGGTGACGATCGCCGGACTGTCGCCAGGTTCGGCTTCATGCACGGTGTCAGGCCGTTCGCGGGTCTGTTCGCTGGGGGTGGCATGCTCGGGGTCGGGGGCTTCGGCGAGGCCGGGATTGTCGAGCTGTGCCGGGGTGGATGCGGGGTCCACGGGGCGGCTTTTTTCTGCCGTGCTGCCATCGCCACGCTGGTCCATCTGGGCCAGGTAATCGGCTTCTTCCGGGCGCTCCTGGTTATAGGGCGTGACCATGGTCACTTCCAGTCGCGAAATGCGTTCGGGGGGTTCTGCCGCACCGCTGAAGCCGACCCCGAGGATCACAATGGCATGCACGATGGCGGCAAAAAACAGCGTCGTGACCAGGCGGTCCTCGCTGTTGATCACCGGGCTGGTGTGTTGTGCAGAGCTCATATCGCGACTTGTTGGGACATCCTGATCATGTGACTCCCCCTCAGGGTGTTCGCCGGACGATTATACGCTCGCCGGGGCCTGTGTTCACCCGCCCGGCGGGCTTTCATGGATGACCATATTTGATGTGTCGGGTTCCATGAACAGCACTTCAGCCATTGCCCGGGTCGCGTGCAGCGTGCCGTCGGCATCCACGCGGAGCACCCTTTCCACGCCCAGTTCACGGGCCGTTTTCAGCCATTCCCCGGGGCCGGCAACCAGAATGGCAGTGGCGGCAATATCGGCCACCAGCGCATCCGGATGGACCACGGTGACAGCCCGGGTATGTGTGACCGGGCGACCACTGAGCGGATCGAGAATGTGGGGGTATCGCGCGCCTTTGTGTTCGTAGCCGCGTTCATAGTCCCCCGAACTGAAAACCGCCAGGTCTGCTTCCGTCAGTTCCAGGCGTGCAATCACGTCACCTGACGGGCCACGCACTCCGATACGCCACGGCGTGTCTCCGGGTTGACCCAGCAAGCCGATGTCGCCACCGGCATCCACAATGGCGCGTTCAACGCCACGCGAGCGCAACTCGCGAAGTGTCTCTGCCACAGCCAGGCCCTTGGCAAACCCCCCGCTGTCCAGGATGAGTGGTTCGGGTGGTGTGATGTCTTGATCATGGGGTATCAGGCTGGCAGCCGGCGGGATGGGTAGCAGGGCTTCAATGGCCACGGCAGTGGGCGGGGTGGTTCTGCTGCCGGGGTCATGCATGCCCCATAACTCCGTCAGTCGCCCGAGGGCCGGATTGAAGCGGCCATCTGTGCGCTCGGAGAGTGCAATCGCGCGTCGCAATCCCGTCTGCATATCCGGTGGCACTGAAGCCGGCCGGCCTTGCTGCAATTGCTGATTAATCTGGCCCAGGTCGCCCTCGCCCCAGCTCCACCAGCGGGCACTGAATTCATTCAGGCGGGTTTCAATATCGCGACTGGTCTGGCGTGCCCGGGCGGGGGGCGTGTCATACAGGGTGAGCGTTACCACCGTGCCCATTGTGTGGATCGTATGCGAGTAGCCTGCGCGGGGCTCATTGTCGCCATTGGCGCATGCCCCGAGGGTGACCGTTAACAGCAGCAACGATATCAGTAGTCGCATCAGGGGAATCGGGCCTCAATCGCGTCAAACAGCCGGGCGCTGATATTGGTCTCGTAGATGCGATCGAGTTCGCGTACACAGGTGGGGCTGGTGACGTTGATTTCAGTCAAATAATCACCGATCACATCAAGCCCGACGAACAGCAGGCCTCTTTTTTTCATCAGTGGTCCGACCTGCGCGCTGATCCAGCGATCACGTTCGCTCAGTTCCCGACCTTCGCCCCGTCCGCCGGCAGCAAGATTGCCGCGGGATTCGCCTGCCGCGGGGATGCGCGCCAGCGCCCAGGGTATCGGCTCACCATCAATCAGCAGTATCCGCTTGTCGCCTTCGCTGATCTCGGGCAGATAACGCTGGGCCATGATCGAGCGGGTGCCGTTGTTTGTCAGGGTTTCAAGGATCACGCTGGTGTTGGTGTCGCCTGGCTGGATACGGAAGATTGAGGCGCCGCCCATGCCATCCAGCGGCTTGACGACAATATCACCCTGGGCAGCGAGAAACTCCCGGATGCGGGCCATGTCCCGGGTAATCAACGAGGGCGCGCAGCACTGGGGAAACCAGGCGGTATAGACCTTTTCACTGACGTCGCGCAGCGATGACGGCCGGTTGACGACCAGGGCGCCGGCTGCCTCGGCGCGTTCAAGGATGTAGGTCAGGTAAATGTATTCCATGTCAAAGGGCGGATCCTTGCGCATCAGGATCACGTCCAGTTCCGCCAGCGCGCCTTCGTGTTCATCCCGGCCCAGGCGATACCAGTCACTGGTACTGTCAAATACTTCCAGCGATCGCCAGCGTGCTCTTGCCTCGCCCTGTTCCAGATAGAGATCGCCGGGCTCCATGTAATGTATGGGCCAGCCACGCCGGCCGGCTTCCAGCAGCAGGGCCAGGGTGGTGTCCTTGATCGGCTTGATGGCGCTGATCGGATCCATGACCACGCCAATTCGGATGTTCATAAAGCGCTCCGGTCGGGGGGCGGGACGGGGGCGCAGAAGCGCCCTGCATGTGTTTGCCGTAACAAATTAGCATAGCCGCGCCGGTTTGCCTTGCCCTGGTTGCCGGCAGGACGACCGGGATGGGCCGGCTGTGCAATCCATGCATTTGTGGTCCATAATGGGGCGGGCTGGCATGGATATATGCCGTCGACTATGATAAAAGGCAACTAAAGCCTTGCAAAACCGTGGATTGCCGGCGATATTTTAGGAAATGCGACAAAGCCGCAGGCGGGCCTTTGTGCTTGAGCCCCGAGTTTCGCCGGGCATGCGGGTTGTGTCAGGATGGCACCAGCAGGGCAGGCGGGCAGGCGCGAGTATGCGTTTGAGGGGAACCCGCCAGGTACAAGTCAATTGGGGAGACAGACCCGGTGAGTGACAATAATGGCACCAGCCTCGATGGCCTCAAGGTCATGGTGATTGATGACAGCAAGACGATCCGTCGCACGGCCGAGACCCTGCTGCAGAAGGAAGGCTGCGAGGTGGTGTCTGCCAACGATGGTTACGAGGCGCTGGCCAAGATTACCGACCACAAGCCCGATATCATCTTTGTGGATATCATGATGCCACGCCTGGATGGCTATCAGACCTGTGCATTGATCAAGCAGAACGGCGCCTTCAAGAAAACGCCGGTGATCCTGTTGTCAAGCAAGGATGGCCTGTTCGACCGGGCACGCGGGCGCATGGTTGGTTCGGAGAAATACCTGACCAAACCCTTCACCCGAGATGAGCTTATTGACGCCATCCAGAGTGTGAGGGGAGGCGGAGATTAAGCCGGGTTGCCTGCAACCGGCGGGCTTGATTGGGTTACGGGACTGACAGACTGAATGCAACGGGTTGCGAATAAATTTTCTTTTTGAGGATTTGAAATGGCTAAGGTACTGATTATCGATGATTCTCCCACCGAGCAGTACATGCTGCAGAAGATGGTTGAGAATGGTGGCCACGAGGCGGTGACGTCGGGTGATGCCGAAGAAGGCATCAAGATGGCCGCCTCGGAAAAGCCGGACGTGATTCTGATGGACGTGGTGATGCCGGGCATGAGCGGGTTTCAGGCCACACGCAAGCTCAACAAGGACGCCGAAACCTCGTCCATCCCCGTGATTATCGTCACCACCAAGGATCAGGAGACCGACCGGATCTGGGGCCTGCGCCAGGGTGCGCTTGATTATGTCACCAAGCCGGTCAAGGAAAAGGAATTGCTGGCCAAGATCAAGACTGCGCTGGGCTGAAATAACCATGGCCAGGGAAACCCACAAGTTATCCGAGCTGGCCGGCGAGCCGTTTGCCGCGCTGCTGGAAATTGATCGCCGCGCCCGATTGGTATCAGGCGCGGTTCAGCGCGTGGGTGAGGGCGGGGCTGACTGGATTGGTCTGGGCTTTCGCATTGGTGAGCAGCAATTGGTCGTGGCCCGTGATGAAGTTCGCGAGGTGCTCGCCTGTCCGCCGCTGACCCGGGTTCCCGGCGCGCGCCGCTGGCTGCGGGGTCTGGGCAACGTGCGTGGCACGCTGTTGCCGGTGTCGGACCTTCGCGGGCTGTTTGGTGACGGCCTGGTAGATCTCAAATCGCGCGATGCGCGCGTGCTGGCGCTGAACCATCCGGATGTTCCGGCCGGGTTCGCGGTGGATGAGGTACTGGGTTTCAGGCAGTTTGAATCCTCCCAGAAGCTGGATGAGGATCCCGGAGTCAATCCGCTGATGCAGGAGATGGTGACCGGGATGTTTAATCAGGGTGGGCAGGTCTGGCCTGTTTTCAGCCTGTATCACTTGCTTGAGAGTGAAGTTTTCCATGATGTTTCGGCGAGGGATCTGGTGGCGTAGCCGCTGGCTTGCGCCCCGGAATGTTTTGATTGTCATTAACATGCTTGCGTCCAGGGATAATGGGCGGGCGTAAAACCCGGTTGAGGGGGAGATTATGGCGTCGTCAATGACGGCTGGCGGCTCGGGAGCCGCACGCGGAAACAAGCTTTTTTACCTGATCCTGCTGTTGCTGGCAGTGTTCCTGGGGGCCAGTGTGGCTTCCTTTGTGTACCTGAACACGGTGCAGGAGCACGATGCCGAGTATCTGCGTCTGACAGCGGAACAGCGCATCCAGACCGAGCTGATCAGTAAACACGCCTTTGAGGCGGTCAACCTGATGGAAGGGCGTGGTCCGTTCCTGGAGTTGCAGGAATCGCAGCTCGACTTCGAGTTCGCGCTGGAGTTGCTGCTTGAGGGCGACGAGTTTGAAGGCCTGCCGCCGGCGCCGCGTATTGCCCGTATCCAGGTCGAGAACGTCGAAATTGCCTGGCAGGAGATCAACAACAAGGTTGCGCTGATTCTGGATTCCGAGATGTTCGTGCCGACATCCCGGCGCTACGGCGAACAGCTCAATGAAATGATGCCCGAGATGCAGGCCGAGTTTGAGGCCATGATCACGGCGCTTGAAAATGCCGGCGCATCCCAGGCGCAGATACGTGCCGCCATGCGCCAGCAGCTTGCCAGTCAGCGGGTGATAGATCGTGTCAATGCCCTGCTGAATCTGGGGCCGGGCGCCGAGGAAGCGGCCGAAGTGCTGGGAGAGGAAATTACCCTGCTGGGTGAAAACCTGAGTGCCCTGCAGGATGGCGGCCAGGGCGTTCCGCGAGTGACCAATGCCGCGGCGCGTGGACACCTGGAAACGATTGTGCGTGATTTCGGCATGCTGGAAGACCTTGGCGGTTATATCGCCATGAACGCCGATGGCCTGCTTGAAGTCACCCGGGTTTCGCGTGAAATCATTGATGATATTGCGCGACTGCAGGACGCCCTGACGTTGCAGGAGCAGGCATTTCAGCTGATTATTGACGAGCGGCCCATCGAGGCCTACCACGCCGCTATTTTCGGGCTTATCGGCCTGATCATGATGGTGACCGCGATCTACATGCTGGCTTCCCAGATCCGGACGCTGCTGCGCAATGCCCGTGAAGAAAGCCAGCGGAACCAGGACGCGATCCTGCAGTTGCTGGATGAGATGGGCAACCTCGCCGAAGGTGACCTGTCCGTCCAGGCCACTGTGACCGAGGACATTACCGGCGCTATCGCGGATTCCATCAACTACGCCATTGAGGCGCTGCGTGATCTGGTAACCACCATTAACAACACGGCCGAGCGGGTGACCTCGGCGGCGGTGGAAACCCGGGACACGGCGTCGCGTCTGATCGAGGCCAGTGAGCAACAGACCACCCAGATCCATTCCGCGACCCAGTCCATTGATCGCATGGTGCGTTCAATCGAGGAGGTGTCCGAAAACGCCCAGCGCTCCTCCACTGTGGCCCAGCAGTCGGTGGAAATCGCCACCAAGGGCGGTCAGGCGGTGCGACGCACTATTGAGGGTATGGATACTATCCGCGAGCAGATCCAGGAGACCTCCAAGCGTATCAAGCGGCTTGGTGAGAGCTCGCAGGAGATCGGCAATATCGTGGAACTGATTAACGATATTGCCGAGCAAACCAACATCCTCGCGCTCAATGCTGCCATTCAGGCATCGTCGGCCGGTGAGGCCGGCCGCGGTTTCGCCGTGGTTGCTGACGAAGTGCAGCGGCTTGCGGAGCGCTCCACCAACGCGACCAAGCAGATCGAAAGCCTGGTGCGCACCATTCAGGCGGACACCAACGAGGCGGTGGCCTCGATGGAGAAGAGCACCGCCGGGGTGGTCTCGGGAGCGCAGCTTGCCGAGGATGCGGGTAACTCGCTGGATGAAATCGAACGCGTGTCGAACCAGATCGCCGGTCTGGTGCAAACCATTTCGGATGCCGCCAGCAACCAGGCGGAACAGGCTTCCGAGGTATCCCGCACCATGAGCGCGATTGAGGATATCACCGTGCAGACCGCCGAAGGTACGCGGGCAACCGGTGAGGCTATCGGCCGACTGGCTGATATGGCCACCGAGTTGCGCAGTTCCGTGGCCGGGTTCAAGTTGCCCTGACACAGGCCGGAGAACTGGAGCAGTTACATGCGTGTGGTATCCCGCACAATGACAGTTGCGCTTGCATGCTCAGGGCAATCGGTCAGTATTCCGGGCAGCGATAGCTGCTGGCTGTATTAAGGCCGGGGACGAAATATGCTGAAGCATTCCGTAGTCGATTCACTGCACTGGGTCAGGGAGCAGATTGATACTTCGCTGGGCTCGGTGCAGTCGTGGCTGGAGCAGTACCTGGAGTCACCCGACGAGGGCCAGTTACTCAAAGACTCACTGGATGAGTTGCACCAGATCTCCGGCACGCTGGCCATGTTGCAGCTGCATGGTCCGGTGCTGTTGACCCAGGAAATGGAGCAAACCCTGCAGGCGGTGATTGATGATCGTCTCGGGGACTCGCAATCGCTGTATGAGCCGATGCTGGCTGGCCTGATGGGGCTGCCGGATTACCTCGGATGGTTGCAGGAAGGTGGCGAAGATCTTCCGGAAGCGCTGCTTGACCCCATAAATGAACTGCGCGAAGTCCGCGGCGACAAGCCTATTTCCGGCGCGGATATTTTTGCCCGGGCTGCCAGTGATGAAATCAATACTGATTTCCGCCCCAAGCTGGTTTCCGATGGCAGTGATCCCCGTCAGCTGGCCAAGTCTTCTCGTACTCCGTTCCAGTCAGCCTTGCTGGGCTGGTACAAGGCCGAGGGTGACCGTGGTGACGAGTATCTGAAGCAGATTTCGGACATTATCGATCAGCTGCGTGATGCGGCCACAGTGGTCGACAATTACCATATCTGGTGGGCCGCTTCCGGTTTTATAGAAGCCCTGCGGGAAGGCGGGCTGCCGGTCGATGTGCATACCAAAAAGATGCTGGGTCGTATTGAGCGGCAGATCAAGGAGCTGGCACAGAAAGGTGAGGCGCTGTACGCCGATGAATTGCCTCGTCAGGTGCTCGCCAAGATGCTGTATTTCGTGGGGCGCAGCACAACAGGCGGCAAGCGTGTCAGTGAGCTGCGAGAGGCCTTCGATCTAGACAAGCTACTCCCCGATGAAGGCGAGCTTCAGCGCTTGCGCGATCGGCTGTCCGGGCCCAACGCCCAGGTTATGGGCACCGTGGCCGGCGCCATTATTGATGACCTTGTCAGCGTCAAGGAAGCACTCGATGTTTTCCGGCGTTCCGAGCAGGATGACACCGAGGAGTTGCGCCCGCTGATTGAGACACTGGGCGGGATTGCCAATACCCTGGCCATCTTGAGTTTACCCGGGCTCGAAAACCTGATCCGGCGCGAACTCGAAGTTTTGGAAAACATCTGCAATGGCAAAGCTCATGCCAGTGAAGATGCGCTGATGGAAATGGCGAGTTCGCTGCTGACGGTGGAGACCCGTCTTG
>PWYF01000216.1 GCA_003567955.1 Thiotrichales bacterium | reverse complement strand
GGTGATGGCGCCACCATTGGCGCCGGCTCCACCATCACCCGCAACGCGCCGCCTGAGCAGCTGACTTTAACTCGCGTGCGCCAGCAGACCGTGCGTGGCTGGAAACGACCCCGCAAGGGAGACAACAACTGATGTGCGGCATTGTGGGTGCAGTGGCCCAGCGCGATGTGGTCCCGCTTCTGCTGGAAGGGCTCAAGCGGCTGGAATATCGCGGCTATGACTCGGCCGGGCTGGTGGTGGCCGGTGACGATGGTGCGCTTAGCCGCTGGCGCAGCGTGGGTAAGGTGGTGGCGCTGGAGCAGCTTATGGCTGGCCAGATACAGGCGGGGCACACGGGTCTTGCGCATACCCGCTGGGCCACGCACGGCGCGCCCAGTGAAGACAATGCCCATCCGCATGTGTCCGGTGATCGTGTTGCCCTGGTGCATAACGGCATTATCGAGAATCACGACGCCCTGCGTCGCGAACAGCTGGGCAATGGCTATGCCATGACCTCGGAGACCGACACCGAGGTGATTGCTCATGAAATCCATGCCCGGCTGCAGTCGCAGGAGAATCTGCTGGCGGCGGTACAGGCCGCCGTGGCACGGCTGGAAGGCGCCTATGCGCTGGCAGTCATGGACGCCCGCCATCCCGGTCGGCTGGTGGCGGCGCGGCGCGGCAGTCCGCTGGTGGTGGGTATTGGTATCGGCGAGCATTTTGTGGCTTCGGATGTGAATGCCCTGCTGCCGGTCACGCGCCAGTTCATCTTCCTGGAGGAAGGTGATGTGGTGGAGATGACGCGCGAGCAGTGCCGGATCTTTGACAGCCAGGGCCGATCGGTCGAGCGCCCGGTGCAAACCTCGGAACTGTCAGCCGATGCGGTGGAGCGTGGCCAGTATCGCCATTTCATGCTCAAGGAAATTTATGAACAACCGCGCGCCGTGGCCGAGACGCTGGAAGACCGGCTGGCCAGCGATCATGTGCTGGCCGCCGCTTTTGGTAACGGCGCCGAAGCTATTTTCGCCGCCACCCGGGGGGTGCATATCGTGGCCTGTGGTACCAGCTACCATGCCGGGCAGGTGGCGCGTTACTGGATTGAATCGCTGGCCGGGCTACCGTGCAGCGTGGAAATTGCCAGCGAATACCGCTACCGCGAGCCGGTGGTGCCGCCGGATACACTGTTTGTCACCCTGTCGCAGTCCGGCGAGACTGCCGACACCCTGGCCGCCTTGCGTGAAGCCAAAAACAAACCCTATCTGGCCAGCCTGGCGATCTGCAATGTGCCGGAGAGCTCGCTCGTACGTGAATCCGACCTGGTGCTGATGACCCGCGCCGGGCCCGAGATTGGCGTGGCCTCCACCAAGGCGTTTACCACCCAGCTGGTAGCGATGATGCTGCTGACCCTGGCGCTGGGCCGCCAGCACGGGCTTGAGGCCGGTGAGGAGGCCCGTCTGGTGGGCCAGTTGCGGGCCCTGCCCGGCCAGATCGAGAAAACCCTGGAACTCGATGACACCATTGCCACCCTGGCCGAGCGCTTCGTGGATAAACACCATGCGCTGTTCCTGGGTCGCGGGGTGGAGTATCCCATCGCCCTGGAAGGCGCGCTCAAACTCAAGGAAATTTCCTATATCCACGCCGAGGCCTACGCCGCCGGCGAGTTAAAGCACGGGCCGCTGGCGCTGGTGGACGAGAACATGCCGGTGGTCGCCATTGCCGCCAATAACGAACTACTGGGCAAGTTATTGTCCAATCTGCAGGAAGTCCGCGCCCGGGGCGGTGAGCTGTTTGTGCTGGCCGATGCCGATGTGGATATCGCCGGGGTGGGGCAAGGCGTCTATACACTGGTACTTCCCCAGGGGCACTGCGAGCTCTCGCCCGTGCTGTGCACCGTGCCCCTGCAGTTGCTGGCCTATCATGTGGCCGTGCTCAAGGGCACCGATGTGGACCAGCCCCGCAACCTGGCCAAATCCGTCACTGTCGAGTAGGAGTGGGCATGCTGTTGCCATTCGCCCTGTCCCGTCTCACGCGCCCCGGGCCAGTGCTGTTACTGGTGCTGCTGGCGCTGGCCGGATGTGCCGGCACGCCGTCACCGCAGAGCCTGGCCAATGACCCGGTGCCGGCTTGCCGTGCCTTTATCGATGATTTCCAGAGCCGGGTTGGCCGCCATGACGTGGGCGATGCCCAGAGCTATCGCATCCGGGGTTTCGACACCCTGCGCGTCAATCGCTTTCTGGATCATCAGCGTGAGGAGCTTGAGCCCGGCAGTCGGGCGTTTTGGGCCTGGGCGGATGAGCTGCAGGCGTTGGGCCAGCACGGTCACCTGATCGAGCTTGCCAACCTGCCGCCGGACAGCCGCCGGCACCTGGCCAAAGACTGGCGCGAAGTGGTCCCGGGTGATGGCCTGGCCGGCCAGGTTGCGCACTGCGGGCGTACGCTGATGTTTGCGGATCTGTCTGATCCTGGCGATCAGCAGCGCCTGCTCAAGCGGGCCGAAGCCGGCGAAGAATACAGTCGCACCCGGCGAGTTCTGGGGCTTTATTATCTTACGGCCCTGGGGGTGAACCTGGGGGTGAATAACTGGCACGAGGACAGCACCGAAGTCCATCGCACGGCAGTGGATGAGCTGGCAGTGCACGGCGAGCTGGTGCGCTATGAGCCGCCTGAAGGCCAGCCGCTGGCGCAGGCGGAAATCGCCGCGCTGCTGGCGGCGTCGCGTGATCGGCTGGGGCGCCCCTGGCCGCGTGGCGAGGCCCGCAAGCGATTGTTCGACAGCTTTGCGCCAGCCTGGGAAGTCGATGTCGTCAGCGGGGATGATCGCATCGGCGTCCCCTTCTGGCCCCCCGGCGCCGACACCGCAGAAGTCGACACTGACCGGCCGCGAGTCTATCGCCATCTTTCACATGTGAGATGGGGCGAGCAAACCCTGTTGCAGTTGAACTACGTGGTGTGGTTTCCGGCGCGGCCCAAAACCGGCTTTTTTGACTACCTGGGCGGGCATTTTGATGGCGTCATCTGGCGGGTCACGCTGGCTGCCGATGGCGCGCCGCTGATGTATGACACCATCCACACCTGCGGCTGTTATCACACCTTTTACCCCGCACGCCCCATGACCGTGGCCGACTCCGGCCTCTACTACGAAGGCGCATTTGCGCCGCTTGAGCACCCACTTGAGCCCGAAGGCGAGCGCATGGTCATCCGGCTGGAACACCGCACGCATTACACCGAACACGTGGGCGGCCCCGCCGACCCGGCCGCCGAAGTGCTCGTGCATGACTGGGGCGAATACAATGAACTGCGCAGCCTGCCCGCCGGCGATCAGCGCCGCAGCCTGTTTACCCCGCGTGGCATGGTTGCCGGCACCGAGCGTGGTGAGCGCTGGTTCCTGTGGCCGATGGGAATTGCCAACCCCGGCGCCATGCGCCAGTGGGGGCGGCATGCCACGGCCTTTATCGGCCGCCGGCATTTTGATGATGTGGATGTGTTCGAGCGTGATTTTGAGGTCAGGGAATGATCCGGCTCAGACGCCTGTTAGGCCCTGAGAAGGCCCCCGTGCCCAAGCCCGACCTGGCCCTGGTGCTGTCGGGCGGTGGTGCTCGCACCGCGTATCAGATCGGCGTGCTGATGGCGGTAGCCGAGATGCTGCCGCGCGATGCACCCTCGCCGTTTACGGTGGTGACCGGCAGTTCCGCCGGTGCCATTAATGCCGTGTCCATGGCCGCCGGCGCGCCCAATTTCCGCGGTGCGGTGGTACGCCTGGCCAATTTCTGGCGCAATCTGGAAACAGCGCGCGTTTATCGTTCCGACTTCCGGCGGATTTACGGCAAGGGCCTGCACTGGCTGACGGCGCTTGGGCTGGGTGGCCTGGGGCCGCGCAACCCGCGTTCACTACTGGATATCACCCCGCTTGAAGACTTTCTGCGCCAGAACCTGCATCTGGAGCGCTTGCAGCAGAATATCGAAGCCGGGGTGCTGCGCGGGCTGGCCATTACGGCATCGAGTTATGCCAGCGGGCGTTCGGTCAGCTTTTATCAGGCGCATGACGAGGTCAGGCCCTGGGAGCGCGCGCTGCGGCTGGGCGAGCCGACGCAACTCAAGCTTGATCATGTGATGGCCTCGGTGGCGATCCCGCTGTTGTTCCCGGCGGTGCAAATCGGGCGCGAATATTTTGGTGACGGCTCCATGCGCGAGACCGCGCCCTTCAGCCCCGCTATTCATCTGGGTGCGCGGCGTGTGCTGGCCATCGGCACCCGGCCGGATTGCGGGGATGACAAACCGGTGGAAGCCCACGGGCAGGACAGGCCCGTGGATCCGGAATACCCCAGCCTCGGTACCATCGGCGGTTTCATGCTGGAAACGCTGTTTCTGGACAGCTTCGATGCCGATGCCGAGCGGATTTCGCGCATCAACCAGACACTGGAGAATGTGCGTGGCCGGGGCCGCAAGCATCCGGTGGGTCAGGACAAGCGGCCCCTGCATCCGGTAGACGTGGAGATCATGATGCCGAGTTGTGACCTGCTCGAGCTGGCTCAGCGCTACAGCTACCGATTCCCCTGGCCGGTGCGTCATCTGATGCGTGGCCTCGGTGCTTTTGGCCAGGGCAACGCCCTGCCCAGTTATCTGCTGTTTGACGGTGAATACTGCAAGGCGCTGCTGGAGATGGGCCACCGCGACGGCCGCGACAACCAGGAAACCCTGAAACGACTATTGTTTGAATAGCCCCGCTTCGCGGGGCGTCTAAAATCGACGTCTAAGGTCTAAGGTCTAAGGTCTAAGGTCTAAGGTCTAAGGTCTAAGGTCTAAGGTCTAAAGACGTCATGCACCGAATGAAAATTATTGTTTTTCGGTGTCTTCAGTGACTTCGGTGGTTTCAATAATTTCCGCCTTTCTGGAAACTGGCCAGCGGAGTTGGCGTTTGTTGAAAATAATACGGCAGCGCCGTATGATTTTTTATGCATGTTGTTCATTGAAACCTCGACATTTACCAGGCTGATATCCAGATACCTCAGGGATGAGGAATACCTCCAGCTCCAGGCGTATCTTATGACGAAACCTGATGCTGGAAGTCTCATCAAGGGGTCTGGTGGTGTTCGCAAGGTTCGGTGGGGAACAACAGGATCCGGGAAAAGCGGTGGTGTCAGAGTTATTTATTACTGGAAGCAGTCTGACGATGAGATATGGATGCTCACGCTGTACAGCAAGTCGGAGCGTGCGACGATTCCGGGATACATGCTGAAACAGATTGCGGAGGCAATTAAAAATGAGTGACAGGGATCTTGGAGCCGAGATTCTGGATGGCATCCATGAAATCAAACGCTTCAGAAAAGGGGAAGCACGTCTGCGCACCCGTGAACTTTCCCGGCCATCACCGCCCAGGGAGATTCGGTTGAGGCTGCGGATGTCCCAGAATACTTTTGCGGGCCTTATGGGGGTGAGTGTGCGTACGCTTCAGGACTGGGAGCAGGGTCGTCGGGAGCCGCAGGGGCCCGCAGTTGCGCTATTGCGGGTCGCGGAACAGCATCCGGAGGTTTTTGGAGAGCTGCAATAACCCGCGCGTTGCGCGGGCGTTTTCAGTGGTTCCCTGAGCATTTGCAGCTACCGAAGACACCGAACTCACCGAGTTAAATGATATTGGTTTTTCGGTGTTTTCAGTGACTTCGGTGGTTCCAATAAATTTTGTCTTTGCGGCTTTGCGTGAGGTCCAACCCACGCTAATAAACCTCCAGGCGTATCCCGATCAGGCCACCGTGGTATCAGCAACCCGCGTCTTAAAACGTCTTAAGACTTTAGACATAAGACTTTAGACGCCCGCGCGAATGCGCGGGCTATTCAAATGTCGCAAATACCGGGGCGTGGTCGGAGGGGCGTTCGCGTTTGCGGGGTTCGAGGTCGATGGTGAACTCGCGGCAGCGTGCGGCCAGCGCCGGGGTGACCAGGATGTGGTCAATGCGCAGGCCGCGGTTGCGGCGGAAGCCGGC
>PWYF01000072.1 GCA_003567955.1 Thiotrichales bacterium | reverse complement strand
GGGCTTCTGGAAGGCCTTGCGCCCGGAGATCAGGCCCATGCCGCCGGCGCGTTTGTTGATCACCGCCGTGCGTACAGCCTGTTGCAGGTCGTTCTCGCCGGAGCCGCCACCGGAGTTGATCAGGCCAATGCGGCCCATATAGCAGTTGGCCACCTGGTAGCGTACCAGGTCCACGGGGTGATCGGTGGTCAGCTCATCGTAGACTTTCTTGTGAGTCTTGCCGAAACCGACAGCATTGTAGCCACCGTTATTCTCGGCCTGCTTTTGCTTGACGATATCGGCACCGATAGTCGCGGCCAGATGATTGGCCTGCCCCGTCAGGTCGGCCGAGACGTGGTAGTCCGTACCGTCTTTCTTGAAATCGGAGTTGCGCAGATAAGCCCAGAGGATCGTCACCATGCCCAGCTCATGGGCGCGGGCGAAGGCCTCGGTGATTTCCTCGATCTGGCGACGGGATTCCTCCGAGCCGTAGTAGATGGTCGCACCCACGCCGATGGCGCCCATGTCAAAGGCCTGCTCCACCGAAGCGAACAGCGTCTGATCGTGAATGTTCGGGTAGGTCAGCAGCTCGTTGTGGTTGAGCTTGAGGATCATGGGAATGCGGTGCGCATAACGGCGCGCCAGCATGCCCAGCACGCCCAGGGTGGAGGCCACGCCGTTACAGCCACCCTCTACCGCCAACTCGCAAATGGTGCGCGGATCGAAAAAATCCGGGTTGGGCGCAAAGGAGGCCGCGCCGGAATGTTCAACGCCCTGGTCTACCGGCAGCAGCGAGAGATAGCCCGTGCCGCCAAGGCGACCTGAATTGAACAACAGCTGCATATTGCGCAACACCGACGGGGTACGATCGGACCAGGCCATGACCCGATCAATGTAGTCTGGTCCCGGCAGGGACAGTTTCTCGGCAGGAATGCCCTGGCAGCGATGTTCCAGCAGGGATTCGGCTTCGGCGCCCAGAAGGCCGGCGATATCGGTCATGGTTGGTCTCCATCATCGACTCACCCGGACCAGCCCGGCCCGGGGCGTGAACATGATCATCTGCATAAAAAAAACCGGATGGCCGGCGGGTCTTTAATTCTCCCCTGCCCTCCGGCCGGTCGCCATCTTAACCCATCTTGGCCCCGGATGGCATGGGGTGGAAAAGATCAGTTCCGGCAACTACGGATAACAATACTTTTTCGCGCAAAGCCCGCAAAGATCGCAAAGATTATTGAGCTGTTATTTATTTCGCGATAATCCGCGTTCATTTCGCGGCGGGTCAATATGTGTCAGCGTTACCCTGGTGGTCTCCCGGATATCCGGCCCGGGTAATATCAGCGCCCCTCCCGTTATCAATTTTTTCCTTTGCGGTCTTTGCGGGCTTTGCGCGAAACAATCTTCAGTTTTCTTGCAACCTGCAGCTTATGACTTCCCGCGCCCATGCTCCGCGCGGGTTGGGCGTGGCGCGGTTTATCGTTAAGCTTGGTCATTCGGATTTGCGGCAACAGGAACCATTACCTTATGGGTCAATTTATTCTTGCGCTGGACCAGGGCACGACCAGCTCGCGCGCCATTGTCTTTGATGGCGAGGGTCGGGCCATTGGCCAGGCGCAACAGGAATTTGAGCAGATTTACCCCAAACCCGGCTGGGTGGAGCACAACCCCTGGGATATCTGGCGTACCCAGAAGGAAGTCGCCGAGGCCGCCGTGCGGGATGCCCGCCTGGCGCCAGCGGATATTGCCGGCATCGGCATCACCAACCAGCGGGAAACCACCATTGTGTGGGACCGCAAGAGCGGCGAGCCCATCCACAACGCGATTGTCTGGCAGTGCCGGCGCACCGCCGATATGTGTGAGTACCTGACGGATCAGGGCTTTGACAAAAAAATCCGCGAGCGTACCGGACTGGTCACGGATGCCTATTTTTCCGGTACCAAAATCGCCTGGCTGCTTGATCATGTCAAAGGCGCCCGCAAGAAGGCGGAAAAAGGCGAGCTGGCCTTCGGCACCGTGGACAGCTGGTTGGCCTGGCAGATGACCGAGGGCAAGCGCCACATCACCGACATCACCAATGCCTCGCGCACCCTGCTCTGCAACATCCACACCCGTGAGTGGGACGACGTGTTGCTGAAGGGGCTGAACATCCCCGCCGAGATACTGCCGGAGATTGTCTCTTCCTCCGGCATTCACGCCTACACCCGCATGCTGGGGCCGTCCATCCCGCTGGCCGGCATGGCCGGTGACCAGCACGCGGCCCTGTTCGGGCAAGCCTGCCTGCAGCCGGGCATGGCCAAGAACACCTACGGCACCGGCTGCTTTGTGCTCATGAATGTGGGGGACAAACCCAGCCAGGCCGGCCAGGGGCTGCTCAACACCATGGGTTGGCAGCTCGCCGGCCAGCCGGCTACCTATGCCACCGAAGGCGCAATATTTGTGGGTGGCGCCGTAGTGCAATGGCTGCGCGATGAGCTGGGGCTGATCCGTACCGCCGCCGAGGTGGAAAAGCTGGCCGGCAAGGTCCCGGACAGCAACGGCGCCTTTCTGGTGCCGGCCTTTGTGGGCCTGGGTGCGCCCTACTGGGATCCGCACGCCCGCGGCGCGCTGGTGGGCCTCACCCGGGGGGTGAACAGCAGCCATATCGCCCGTGCCGCGCTGGAAGCCATCGCCCTGCAAAGCCATGAAGTACTGGACTGCATGCAGCAGGAAACCGGCATCGAACTGCAAACCCTGAGGGTAGACGGCGGCGCCAGCAGCAACGACCTGCTGATGCAGATGCAGGCCGATATTCTGGGGGTGCCGGTGGAGCGTCCGCGTAATGTGGAGACCACCGCCATGGGCGCGGCCTGGCTGGCCGGGCTGGCCACCGGACTGTGGGGCGAAACCGAGGAACTGGCCGGCGCCAACCCGATCGAACGCAGCTTTGAACCCCGCTGGTCCGGTGACCAGCGCCAGGCCCTGATTGCGGGCTGGCGACGTGCGGTGGAACGCGCGCGCGACTGGGCTCGACCCTGAGCGCCCATCATGAGTGCTCCCGATACGTCGCTGGACCAAGCCTTCCGTGAGACAGGCTACCAGGTTCAGCTACCGGCACAGACGCTGACGCTCCACATCGATCAACGCCAGCCGGCGCTGGATGCCTGGCTCAGCCAGCAGGGGCTGCCGCCCCGCTGGAGCCTGATCACGGCCTGTAACCCCGGCGCGCGCCGGCTGGCCGATGCTGATAACAAGCAACGCCAGCAGGCCCTGCAAGCCGCGCTGGAGGGGGTCGGCTGGCATTGGTACCCGAGCCTGGCCGTGGACCCTGCAGGCAAATGGCCGGATGAACCGGGCGCCTGGATTGCCGGTATGGACGAAGACGCCGGTCGTATCGTGGCCGCCACCTGGGAGCAGCTGGCGCTGGTCTGCCGCGATGCGGCGGGTTTTGCCCGGCTGGTCTATTTATGAACGCCCCGGCTGATCTGGCCGCCTGGCTGCGCGAAGGCCCATTTGCACTGGCCATGTCCTCAGGCTTTTTCGGCTTTTTTGCCCACTGCGGCATGCTCATGGCGCTGACCGAACATGGCCTGGAACCCGAGCGGCTCAGTGGCTCCAGCGCCGGCGCCCTGATCGCCGGGCTCTATGGTGCCGGCATGACACCGGCAGACATCGCCCGGGTACTGCGTGAACTGCGCCGGGAGGATTTCTGGGATCCTTTCCCCGGCCCCGGGTTGTTGCGCGGGCGGCGCTTTCGCGCCATCCTCGAGCACCACTTGCCCGTGACAACGCTGGAACAGTGCCGCCGGCCGGTGTCGGTCTCGGTCTGTGATGTCCTGGGCTGGCGCACGCGAGCGCTGAACCAGGGACCGCTGGCAACTGCCCTGCACGCATCCTGCTCGGTGCCACTGATGTTTCACCCGGTGTGGATCAACGGCCGGCCGTATATCGATGGTGGCGTCACCGACCGGGCCGGCGTTGCCGGCCTGCCTGTCGGTACGCGCATATTGCATCATCACCTTGGCAGCCGTTCGCCCTGGCGACGACCCGGCAGCCCGGCGCTGCGACCACCGCAACGTGCGGGCCTGATCAGCTTTACCATTCAGGGGTTAAGAAGAGCCGGCCCGTCACGCATGCATCATGGCCTGCTGGCGCTGGATCAGGCGCGCGCTGCCACCCACGCCGCACTGGAAATGCCACTGGACGACGTACCCGTGGCACAGGCCGGACACATTCTGGAAATCGCTCAGACAAAAGAAAAGGGCCCCTGAGGGCCCTTTTCTGTAACGGCTTCTGAAGCGTGATCAGAAGTTGTAACGGGCACCCACAAGGATGCTGTCGTGACCATCATCACTGCCAACATCCGCCCAGTATTCAGCGAGAATGCCAACCTGGGGAATGGGCAGATACTGCACGCCCAGCTCAAGCAGGGTCGGATCATCGTCCATAAAGAGATCATTATCCACATGGCGGATTCCACCCCTGAGCTCCAGCTCGGGGATGATCAGGCTACGCACCCCGGCACGCACGCCGAAGCCGGTTTCACCATCGCCAACATCCGGCTCGATGTGCTCAACGCTCAACGCGCCATAAATATCAGTGCCGTCGGCAACGGTATAACCATAGCCCACACCGAGGCTGACAGTGTCGATATCATTGTCCTGGGTGCCGTATTCCAACAGGCCGTAGACACCGCCACCAAACTCCAAAGAACCCTTGAGACGGATGGCATCTGCATCAACATCATCATCATCCGCCATGATGTAGTCGAGTTCGACAAAGTTGTAGTTGACATCGGCCATTGCCGCGTAGGGCATCATCAGTGCCAGCGCGGTTGCCGATACAAACAGTTGCTTTTTCATATTATTCCCCTCTTCAGGTTGGTTTGTGGAAACACATGTGTGCCACATGCACTGGCGTAGACAGCGCTCCTTACCATCGCGCCAGTACCAATGTGTTAACTTTTTTAAAAAATCATTGCAACCCAATGACAAATAGATTTTTTTTTGATAAATTTAACGACCCCCTTAAAAACAGTCCTGTGCACGCACAGGGGCATTGGCCTGTGATATGTCCAGTATCCCGTGCCCTACTTTCCGGCTGCTTTTCGGGTGCCGGGACATAGGCTATCCTGTGTCCCCGAAGCCCCTGTCAACACCACTCCGAGGCCAGATGAGCGAATTTTCCGGTCAGCGCCGCAGAACCACCCGGGTCATGGTCGGGGAGGTGCCCGTGGGCGGTGATGCGCCGGTGGTGGTGCAGTCCATGACCAACACCGACACCGCCGATGTGGGCGCGACGGTACAGCAAGTAACCGAACTGGCCGCGGCCGGCTCCGAGATTGTGCGCATTACGGTCAATTCCGAGGCCGCGGCCGCGGCCGTGGCCCCGATTCGCGAAAAGCTGGATGCGCTTGGGGTCGAAGTGCCCCTGGTGGGTGATTTTCATTTCAACGGCCACAAACTGCTGGCGCGCTACCCGGACTGCGCCCGGGCGCTGGCCAAGTACCGTATCAACCCCGGCAACGTGGGCCGTGGTAAACGCCGTGACGAGCAGTTCGCACAGATGATTGAAACCGCCTGTGAACACGGCAAGGCGGTGCGCATCGGTGTGAACTGGGGCAGCCTGGACCAGGAAGTGCTGGGCCGGATGATGGACGAGAACGCCGCCCGCCCTGCCCCGCTGTCCTCACGCGAGGTGATGTACGAGGCACTGATCAGCTCGGCGCTGGAAAGCGCCGAACGGGCCGAGCAGCTCGGCCTGGGGCATGACCGCATCATCCTCTCGGCCAAGATGAGCGGCGTGCAGGATCTGATTCGGGTATACACCGAACTGGCCGCGCGTTGTGATTATCCCCTGCATCTGGGGGTGACCGAAGCCGGCACCACGTTGAGCGGCAGTGTTTATTCGAGTGCCGCCCTGGCCGTCCTGCTGGCGCAGGGAATCGGCGACACCCTGCGCGTTTCCCTGTCCGCCCCACCCTTGCGGGAGGTGGAGGCTGGACGCCGCCTGCTGCAGGCCATGGAATTGCGCTCTTCCGGTCCGCGAGTCGTGGCCTGCCCGACCTGCGGCCGGACTGAAGTGGATGTGAGGCGGGTGGCCGAACGCCTGG
>PWYF01000060.1 GCA_003567955.1 Thiotrichales bacterium | reverse complement strand
CTTCATGTTCAGCTTTTATGGCATTTCCGGTTTTATGAAACAGGAAAAAACGCAGCATGAAAAAGATATTGATATTGCCGGGGGACGGCATCGGGCCCGAGATTGTGGCCGAGGCACGCAAGGTGCTGGATTGTCTGCGCGAGAATCATGGACTGCAGGTCGAGGTCGAGGAAGGCCTGCTTGGTGGTTGCGCGGTAGACGCTGAAGGCGCGCCCCTGCCCGAAAGCACCCTGGCTCTGGCGCGGCAGGCCGATGCCATTCTGCTGGGTGCCGTGGGCGGTCCCAAATGGGACACCATTGAGCGCGCGCTGCGTCCCGAGCGAGGCTTGCTGGGTATCCGTGCCGCGCTCGAGCTTTACGCCAACTTGCGGCCGGCGGTGTTGTTTCCAGCCCTGGCCGGAGCCTCCACTCTGCGGCCCGAGGTGGTAGCCGGGCTGGATATCATGATCGTGCGCGAGCTCACCGGCGGGATCTATTTTGGCGAACCTCGTGGTATTCGCACTCTCGATAGCGGTGAACGTCAGGGCTTTAATACCGAGGTCTACAGTGAGTCCGAAATCGAGCGCATTGGACGCACCGCCTTTGAGGCGGCGCGCAAGCGCGATGGGCGGGTGTGTTCAGTGGACAAGGCCAATGTGCTGGAGGTCTCGGAGCTGTGGCGCGAGGTGATGGAGCGTGTAGCGCGTGACTATCCGGATGTGGCACTGTCGCACATGTACGTGGACAATGCCGCCATGCAGCTGGTGCGTGATCCGCGCCAGTTTGACGTGGTTGTGACCGGCAATCTGTTTGGCGATATTTTGTCGGATACGGCAGCGATGCTGACCGGCTCCATCGGCATGTTGCCCTCGGCGTCGCTCAATGCCGAGGGGCGCGGCATGTATGAACCGATCCATGGTTCGGCGCCGGATATTGCCGGCCAGGGGGTTGCCAACCCGCTGGCCACCATTATGTCGCTGGGTATGATGCTGCGCTACTCGCTGAATGAAGTGGCGCTGGCTGAGCAGGTACAAAAGGCAGTGGAAAGCGTGGTCGAGCAGGGCCTTCGTACGGCGGATATTGCCGCGCCCGATACCCGGGCTGTCTCCACTGCTGAAATGGGCGATGCCGTGGTGGCGGCACTGAATTGAATCAGAATCGACGGGAGTAAACAGCGATATGAGCAAGACCTGGGATGTAGCCGTAGTAGGCGCCACCGGCGCCGTGGGCCAGACCATGCTGGCCATTCTGGAACAGCGTGACTTCCCGGTGGGCAAACTCTACCCGCTGGCCAGCAGCCGTTCCGCCGGCAAGACCGTGCGTTTCCGGGGCGAGGATGTGGAAATTCAGGATCTGGCCGAATTTGATTTCTCGCAGGCCCAGGTCGGCCTGTTTTCCGCGGGCGGCTCGATTTCCGCCGAGCATGCGCCCAGGGCGGCGGCTGCCGGTTGCGTGGTGGTCGATAATACTTCGCATTTCCGGCTTGAAACCGATATCCCGCTGGTGGTGCCGGAGGTCAATGCGCATGCTATTGCCGATTACGGCAAGCGCAACATCATCGCCAACCCCAACTGTTCGACTATCCAGATGCTGGTGGCGCTGGAGCCGATTCGCCAGGCGGTGGGCATCGAGCGCATCAATGTAGCCACCTATCAGGCGGTGTCCGGTTCCGGCGCCAGCGCCATTCGCGAACTCGATGAGCAGAGCCGCGCGGTGCTCGACGGGCGCGAAGCGCGTGCCGAGGTCTATCCGCGCCAGATTGCCTTTAACGTGTTGCCGCATATCGATGTCTTCCTTGATAACGGCTACACCAAGGAAGAGATGAAAATGGTCTGGGAGACGCAGAAGATCTTCGGTGATGACAGCATTGCCGTGAACCCGACCGCCGCGAGGGTCCCCGTGGTCTATGGCCATTCAGAGGCCGTGCATATTGAAACCCGTGACAAAATCACCGCAGAAAAGGCGCGCGAAATACTGTCACAAGCGCCTGGCGTAGAGGTGCTTGATCGTCATGAAGATGGGGGTTATCCCACGGCAGTCACGGAAAGCGCGGGTCAGGATCCGGTGTATGTGGGTCGAATTCGTGAGGATATTTCACATCCGCGGGGCCTGAATCTGTGGGTGGTCGCGGACAATGTTCGTAAAGGGGCTGCACTCAACAGTGTTCAGATTGCAGAAATTTTGGTAAAAGATCATCTTTAAGCTATAGTTAGCTCATAGTCATAAAGCGGCTTGTTAAGAATCGGGGGGGTGACCGGCGTTAAAATACCGGTCATGAGCTCGCAGCTTCGAAAATAACGGAGACAACATGGCTAGGAAATTTGCCTTGGCGCTGTGCCTTGCATGGCTGATGCTTCCAGTAACTGCGCTGGGGCTTGGCCTCGGGGACATGCACACCGAATCGGCGCTTAATGAACCTTTCGAGGCGCGGGTCATATTGCATTCAGACCGGCCTGCCGAGTTGCGGGATCTGGATGTGCGACTGGCTTCGCCTGAAGCCTATGACCGTGCGGGCATTCTGCGCTCCGACGCGCTGCTTAATCTGCGCTTTGAAGTCCGGGACGATGTGCAACCGCCCTATATTGCGATTACAAGTCGTCAGCCTATTCGCGAGCCTTTCCTCAGCCTGCTGCTGGAAATCGGCCATCCGCGCGGGCGCCTGCAGCGTGAATACACGGTGCTGCTTGATCCGCCCACCATGATGCCATCCGAGCGCCGCGAAGCCCGGGCCCCGGTCACCGAGCCACGCCCGAGTGCACCCGCGCCGCAGCCGGAGCGCGCAGAGCGCGAGCCCGAGCCACGGGAGCGCTGGACACCCCCGCCACCGCCCGAGGTAGCTGAAACCGAACCGGAACGCGAGCCCCGTCCAGCCGAACCGGTTGCAGAGCCGGCGCCAGAGCGGACCGAGCCAGCCCCGTGGCCCCGGCCGGTAAGCCCGGCGGAGCCACCTGCGCCGGATGTGCCGGATGAGTACAGGGTCCGGCGGGGAGACACCCTGTGGGAACTTGCCGACCGCTTTGCTGCGGACGAGGTCGCCACGCATCAGATGATGCTGGCGATTTTTGAGCGTAATCCGGAAGCATTCCGTGACAATATCAACATCATGCATGAGGGCGCCGTACTGCGTGTGCCTTCTCGCAGTCAGGCCAGCGCTTACAGCCTCGCCGAGGCGGCTGCGCGTATTGAGCGTGACCGCCTGGCGCTGCGTGGGGACGTGCCGCCTGAACCGGCGACCGAAGTCGCCGAAACCGAAGAGCCCCGCCTGGAGCTTGTCGCTCCCGGAGATGCAGAAGATGCTGAGCCCGAGGCCATTGCACCGGGTGTGAGTGAAGACATTGCCGCCATGAGCGAGGCCCAGCTGCGCGAGGCCCTGGCGGCCGAACGCGCGCGCGTAGAGCGGGAACGTGAGCAGCGCGAAGCACTGGAATCCGAAGTTGGAACCTTGCGTGAAGAAGTCGATGCCCTGGAGCAGTTGATTGCGCTGGGCGTTGACGATATTGCCGCCTTCGAGGCGCGGCTGGCGGAGATGCAGGCAGAGCAGGACGCCATCGCCGA
Source organism: Thiotrichales bacterium (assembly GCA_003567955.1). Classification (GTDB taxonomy): domain Bacteria; phylum Pseudomonadota; class Gammaproteobacteria; order UBA5335; family SLRW01; genus SLRW01. The sequence continues at coordinate 2,538 of PWYF01000060.1, read as the reverse complement.
AATGACTTTTATCGCCGAGCCGGTGGACGGGCTCGCGCAGGACATCGCCGAGCGACAGGAACAGCTGGCGCTTGAAGCCGCGTTGGCCGAGCAGGTCACCGTGGATGAGGAAGACGTCGCTGCAGTTGATGATGATGAAGTCGAAGCCGTTGCCGCCGTGGATGAACCGGCTGCGCCGACGACCCCCGTTGATGAGCCATCGGGCGGGTTCATGGATGATGTCACTGCCGCATTGAATAACCCCATGGTGTTGGGCGGAATTCTTGGCACTATTGCGCTGCTGGGCCTGCTGGCCTTCCAGCGTCGCCGTCGTGCCGGGGAACAGGCCGCGCTCGATGATGACGATGATATGGAACCGGTCGAGGTCGCGCCTTCGACCAACGAGGAAGAGGACGCGTTGTTTGAAGACGACCCGGTCGATGATGAGGATGATCAGCAAGCCGCCGGTGACGATGCCGATGAGGATGATGAGTCCGACGAAAAACGGGCGGCGGCTGATGATTTAGAGGACGATCCCCTCGCCGGCGATGAAGATGAGGACAGCTTCGAGTTGCCGGAAGGCGATGACGCCGCCAGTGAAGGCGATGACCCCGCCAGTGAGGCCGACTTCCATCTTTCTTATGGCATGTACGACGAGGCCCTGGAAGCAGTTGACCGCGGTCTGGCCGATGCCCCCGATGACGAAGAGCTCAAGGCCAAGCGGTTGGAGATTCTCTCGGCTGCCGGCAAGCAGGATGAATTCCTGGAAGGCGCGCGCGAGTTTTCCGAAACCCATGGTACGCAAGGCGGCCTGTGGGCCAAGATCGCCGACATGGGTCGCGAGCTTGCGCCCGGGGAAGCGCTGTTCAGCGATGATCAGGAGAGTGAGGAAGATCCGCTGCTTGATTTCGGTGAGGACAGTGATGCGTCCGGTGAGGATGAAGCAGCTGGTGAGATTGATCTTTCCGCCGAAGTCGAGAGCGATGACGCATCTGAAACCAAAGCCGAAAATGGCGAGGATGATGCGGATCTCGATTTCGATCTGAGTGATTTTGACAGTGATGACTCGGCTGTCGCCGACGACGACCAGGATGACAGTTCGAAAGCCGCTGACACGTCGGATGACGATGACGATGGTCTTGCCTTTGACCTGGATCTGGACGAAGCCAAGGGTGAGGAAGAAAAGACCGGCCAATCGAACGATGAAGCGGCTGCTGATGACGCCGGCTCGGATGATGATCTGAGCTTTGACATGGATGACAGCAGCGATAGCGAAGCCGAAGAGCAGAAGCCTGATGATGACGGTTATAGTCTGGATGTAGATGACTCAGATGATAGCGATCTGAGCTTCGACACAGATGACAGCAGTGCAGACACAACCGATGACGACGCGGGCGTCAGCTTCGATGAGGAAGAGACTGCCGGGGCTGATGTGGGTGAGGAGATGCCGCCGCTGCCTGATGATGACGATGATCTGGAGGCCTACGACGAAATCCAGACACGTATTGACCTGGCGCGTGCCTATATTGGCATGGACGATACTGAAGGTGCGCAGAGTGTGCTGGAAGAGGTACTCCAGGAAGGCGAAGAACGTCACAAGAAGCAGGCACGTGATTTGCTCGCAGAAATTACCGGCGAAGCTCCTGATGAAAAAGAGAGCCCTGCCAGTAGCAGCAGTGATGATGATGCCTCGAATGACGGTGTTGATGTCAGTGGCGATGAACCGCTGGGCGAGGGTGATGACATCGGAACACAGCTTGATCTCGCTCGCGCCTATGTCGACATGGGTGACGAGGACGGCGCCGCCAAACTGATTGAGCAGGTGCTGAGTGAAGGCAACGACGAGCAAAAGCGTGAAGCACAAGCGCTCAAAGAGAAGCTCTCGTCCTGAACATCATGCTGTAACGGTACTGCCAGAAAGCCTGTGCTCTCGCCCTGACGGAGCAGAGCATGACTGACAACACCATTGATCGTATCGCCCTGGTCGTTGAATACAACGGCCAGGGCTATCACGGTTGGCAATCCCAATCCCATGCCCCTTCGGTGCAGCAGTCGCTGGAAGGTGCGCTCTCCAGAGTTGCCGATCATGATATCGCCGTGACGGCAGCAGGACGCACTGATGCTGGTGTACATGCGCTGGCGCAGGTCGTGCATTTTGATACATCCGCAGATCGGGCCATGTCTGCATGGACGCTAGGCTGCAACAGCCATTTAGCGGCTGATATCAGCGTCAGCTGGGCAGGAAAGCCCGGGATGCAATTTCATGCCCGCTACAGTGCCTCGGCGCGTCATTACCGGTATTTTATCTGTGATCGCCGTACCCGACCGGCCCTGTTACATGGGCGTGTTGCCTGGTATCACTACCCGCTGGATGTCTGCAGGATGCATGAAGCCGGGCAGTTGCTTCTGGGCGAGCATGACTTCACCTCATTTCGTGCCGCTGAATGCCAGAGCAATACCCCATATCGCGAGATTCTCAGCCTGTCCGTACAGCGGCAGGGCGAGCTTGTGATCATTGACGTCTGCGCTAACGCTTTTCTTCATCATATGGTGCGCAAT
>PWYF01000044.1 GCA_003567955.1 Thiotrichales bacterium | reverse complement strand
CGGTGCTCATGCTCCTCTCCCCTGATTATTGTGTTTGTGCGGTTTCCACCGGCCGCAGCTCGCGCGCCAGTTTGTCGAGTACGCCATTAATGTAGGTGTGGCTTTGTTCGGCGCCAAACTGCAGCGCCAGGCCCACGGCCTCCTTGATCACGACGCGCCAAGGGGTTTCCGGATGGTCGCGCAGTTCCTGCGCGGCCAATAGCAAAAGCCCGTGTTCCAGCGGGTCGAGCTGCTCCACCGGGCGATCCAGATAGGGGCTGATCCGGGCCTGCAGTCCGGAAATATCAGCCAGACAACCCCGCACCAGGGCTTCGAAAAAAGCCACATCGGCGCGATTCATTTCCTCATCGGCGAGAAACTGGGTGATCAGCTCCTGGGCCTCGTGCCCGGCAAGCTGCCATTGGTACAGCGCCTGCAGGGCCAACCGGCGCGAAGCCTGGCGGGAAGGCGGGCGCTTGCGAGCGCGACTGCTGCGGCGAGGGGCGGCGCTCATTCGCCAAGGCGACGCATCAGGCTGACCATTTCCAGCGCCGAACCTGCAGCCTCGGCCCCCTTGTTGCCGGCCTTGGTACCGGCACGCTCGATGGCCTGCTCCACCGTATCCACGGTGAGCACGCCCATGGCCACCGGCAAACCCCGCTCCAGGGCCAGCGAGCCCAGGCCCTTCACGCATTCACTGCAGACATACTCGAAATGCGGCGTGCCGCCACGAATCACCGCACCCAGCGCGATCACGGCATCATACTTGCCGGACTCAGCCACCTTTTTGGCCGCCAGTGGCAGCTCCCAGGCGCCGGGCACCCGCACCAGCTCGATGTTCTTGTCCGCCACCCCATGACGGCGCAGCACATCCACCGCGCCACTGACCAGGTGCTCCACAATAAAGCTGTTAAAGCGCGAGGCCACCAGCACGAAACGGCCATCACTGGCCAGCATGTCGCCTTCGCTCAACTTGATGTTATCCATTTAACTGCTCTCCACGTATTCGACCACCTCCAGACCAAAACCGGAGATGCCCTGCAGCCGCTTGGGTGCACTCAGCACCCGCATTTTTCTCACCCCCAGATCCTGCAGAATCTGGGCGCCTATACCGTAAGTGCGCAACACCTGGCTGTGTTCACCCGGCTCGGGCTCCTGCACCGCCCGCAATTCGTGCTCGCGAATGCGCCCCAGCACCTCCTGGGCCGACTCCGGCTTGCGCAGGATCACCACCACGCCGTCGCCTTCATCGGCCACCCGGCGCAGCGCGTCGGGCAGCGGCCAGCCAAATTCCTCGCCTCGCGCGCCCACCAGATCACCCAGCGGGTTCTGCACATGCACACGCACCAGCGTCGGGCGCTCGGGCGTCACCTCACCCTTCACCATCGCCAGATGCACGGTATTGTCAACGATATCCTCGTAGGCCACCAGCCGGAAGTCGCCATAATCCGTCGTCACCGTGGTCTCGCTCGCACGGCGTACCGTGGTCTCGGTACGCAACCGATAGCGAATCAGATCGGCCACTGTACCGATACGCAGCCCGTGCTCACGGGCAAAGACCTCCAGATCCGGCCGGCGCGCCATGGAGCCATCCTCGTTGAGGATTTCCACAATCACCGCCGCTGGCTCCAGCCCCGCCATCCGGGCCAGATCGGTGCCGGCCTCGGTATGCCCGGCCCGCGTGAGCACCCCGCCGTCCTGCGCCCGCAGCGGGAAGATATGGCCCGGGCTGACAATATCGCCCGATTCAGCGCCGGGGCGGACCGCCGCCTGCACGGTGCGAGCGCGATCAGCGGCTGAAATCCCGGTGGTCACCCCCTCGGCCGCCTCAATGGAGACGGTGAAGTTGGTCGAATGCTTGTCATCAGCGTCGCTGACCATCAGCGGCAGGCGCAGCCGCCGGCAGCGCTCGCCGGTCAGCGTCAGGCAGATCAGCCCGCGGCCGAAGCGCGCCATGAAATTGATATCTTCCGGCCGCACATGCGTGGCCGCCATGACCAGATCGCCCTCGTTCTCGCGATCCTCGTCATCCATCATAATGACCATCCGCCCCTGGCGGATGTCGTCGATAATGTCCTCGATGCGATCCAGCGCCATGCTGCCGGTCTCCGCTTCGGCCACTGAGCTCATAGTGCCTGCCATTTCTACGGGGTACCCTCTCAGGATACCTGAATCAGTCCAGAAAACCGTGCTGGCGCAGCTTGTCCAGCGTGATCGTACTTTCCCCGCCGGGTTCGGCCGCCCGCTCGCCCAGCAGCAACCGCTCCAGATAACGGGCGATGATATCCACTTCCAGATTGACGCGGGTGCCGGCACGGTACCCGCCGATAATTGTCTCGCGCAAGGTATGCGGCACAATATTGAGGCCGAATTCCGCGCCCGCCACGCTGTTGACTGTCAGGCTGACCCCGTCCACACAGATCGAACCCTTGCGGGCGATATAGCGCGCCAGTTCATCCGGCGCCCGGACCGTCAGCCGCCAGGACTCGCCCTCGCGCTCAAATGCCGTGACTTCGCCCGTGCCGTCCACATGGCCGGTTACCAGATGCCCGCCCAGGGGCTGCTGGAGGGTCAGGGAGGTTTCCAGGTTCACCGGCCCACCCCGGTCCAGATCACCCAGGGACGTGTGATCCAGCGTCTCGCGGGACACATCGGCGGCAAAGCCGTCAGCGCCGATGTCCAGCGCCGTCAGGCAGGCGCCATTGACGCAGATGCTGTCGCCCTCGGCGACGTCCGCCATGGGTAACTTGCCGGGGTCAATACGCAGACGCGCGTCCACCCCGCGCCGCTCAATCGCCGCCACCGACCCCACCGCCTGTACCAGTCCCGTAAACATTGATGACCCCTGACCTTCCGGTGCCGAACACAAAAAAATATTTAACCATGAAGAGCATGAAGAACATGAAGAATGAATAATCAGTTGATATAGCTCTTTAAACCATCGCGAAGACGCCTGACATTAAAATTAATCAACAAACCTTGTCTGAACCCGCCCAGCTTAAGATAAGTAAGCAACTGTGCTTCGTGGACACCTGTGATGCGTTCCGCGCTTTTCAACTCCACCACCAACTGATTCTCGACCAGGAAATCCAGCCGGTAACCACAATCCAGCACTTCTCCTTTGTACTTGACTGGCAAAGGGTGCTGATTACCGAAGCCTATCCCCGCTAATTTAAGCTCATGCAGCAGACAGCGTTCGTAGGTCAGCTCTAAAAGCCCTGGTCCCAAAACACGGTGCACCTCAATTGCGCACCCTATCACCCGACGTGAAAGTTCACTGAACACCATAATCCGCCTCCCTGCGTCACTTCTGGCAACAACAAACTAATAAATTTGATTTTCCTTCATGCTCTTCATGCTCTTCATGGTTCATGCTTTTGTTTTTCAAAACCCGGTCGGGCCGTGATTCGCCAATCCTGGCCGACGGGCTGGATGTCGAGGATCTCTACCGGCAGGCGCTGCGCCATGCGCTCCAGGCCCGGCAGGGAAAACAGCTCGCGCGCACCATGGCCCATCAGGTGGGGCGCCATGTAGATAATCAGCTCATCCACCAGGCCCGCCGCCAGCAGTGCGCCGCCCAGGCGCGGGCCGGCTTCCACCAGCACCTCGTTGATCTCGCGCTCGCCCAGCAATTTCATTGCCGCGAGCAGATCCACGTGCTCAGCCCCACCTGCCACGGCCACTTCAGCCCCGGCCGCTTCCAGTGCCTCGCGCCGCGCGGCATCATCCACCGCCGACACGATCAGGGTGCCCCCATCCAGCCCCAGCATGCGTGCCTGCGGGGGCATCTGCAGCCGACTGTCCAGCACCACCCGCAACGGCTGCGGCCAGGGCAAGGTATTCCCGTCGGCCGCCTCGACCCCGCCCGGTAACCGGACATTCAGCGAGGGGTCGTCCACCTGCACCGTCCCCGAGCCGGTCAGCACCGCCGCACTGCGCGCGCGCAAATCGTGCACATCCTGCCGCGCGGTCTCACCTGTCACCCAGCGGCTCTCACCACTGGCCATGGCAGTGCGGCCGTCCAGGCTCATGGCGGATTTCAGCCGCACCCACGGCCGGCCACGGCGGATACGCGAGAGAAAGCCGGGATTAATGGCTTCGGCCGCCGCCACGTCGGCATCTTCGACCACCTCGATGCCGGCGTTACGCAGCCGGCGAATACCATCGCCCGCGACCTGCGGATTGGGATCGCCCATCGCCACCACGACTCGCGCCACGCCGGCAGCGACCAGGGCCTCGGCACAGGGCGGCGTGCGCCCGTGATGGGAACAGGGCTCCAGAGTGAGATACACGGTAGCGCCGCGCGCGGCCTCGCCGGCGGCGGTCAGTGCGTGCACCTCGGCATGGGGCTCGCCGGCACGCATGTGCCAGCCCTCCCCCACCACCTTGCCATCACGCACAATCACACAACCGACAGCGGGATTGGGGCGGGTGGTGTAACGGCCACGGGCAGCCAGTTCCAGCGCCCGGGCCATCCAGCGCGAATCGTCACTGTCAGTCATTGGAGCTGCCCTGCAGGCGATCAATCTCTTCGCGGAAGGCGTTCACATCCTCGAAGCTGCGATACACGGAAGCAAAGCGCACGTAGGCCACCTGGTCGAGCTCGCGCAGTTCGGCCATGACCAGCTCGCCCAGACGGCGGCCGGGCAGCTCGCGTTCACCCCCGGCGCGAACCTGACGGGTAATGCGATCAATGGCCGCGTCCACGGCCTCGATGCTCACCGGCCGCTTTTCCAGCGCCCGCAGCATGCCGTCGCGCAGTTTCTGTTCATCAAAGGGTTCGCGGCTGCCATCGCGCTTGATCACCCGCGGCATCACCAACTCGGCACGCTCAAAGGTAGTGTAGCGCTCGCCGCAGTCCGTGCACTCGCGACGGCGGCGCACCTGGTCGCCCTCACCCGCCAGGCGAGAGTCGATCACCCGGGTGTCTTCGGCCCCGCAGAATGGACAACGCATATTACCTCCGGGGTATTACGCCCGGCTCAGGCCGTGCCGTAGACCGGGAAACGGCCACACAGCGCCAGCACTTCACCACGCACCCGCTCAATGGTCCCGGCATCGTCCATGTTGTCGAGCACATCGCAAATCCAGTGGCCGAGCTGCCGGCATTCGTCCTCGCCGAAACCGCGGGTGGTGCTGGCTGCCGTGCCAATACGAATGCCGCTGGTCACAAAAGGCGACTGCGGGTCATTGGGGACGGTGTTCTTGTTGACTGTGATGTTGGCCTGCCCCAGGGCCGCTTCCGCATCCTTGCCAGTGATGCTCTTGTCGGCCAGATCCATCAGGAACAGGTGATTGTCGGTACCCCCCGACACCACCTTGTACCCCCGCTCCATAACCACGCCGGCCAGCGCGCGTGCGTTATCAACCACCTGTTGCTGGTACTGCTTGAAACCGGGCTCGGCCGCCTCCTTGAAGGCCACCGCCTTGGCCGCGATCACATGCATCAACGGGCCACCCTGGGTGCCGGGGAATACCAGCGAATTAAGTTTCTTGGTGACCTCGGGGTTTTCCCGCGCCAGAATCAGGCCGCCACGCGGGCCGCGCAAGGTCTTGTGCGTGGTGGTGGTGACCACGTCGGCATACGGAATCGGGTTGGGGTAAACGCCCGCGGCCACCAGCCCGGCGACATGGGCCATGTCCACCATGAACCAGGCGCCCACCTTGTCAGCAATCTCGCGCATGCGCTTCCAGTCGGCCACCCGTGAATAGGCCGAGAAGCCGCCCAACACCATCTTCGGCTTGTGCTCAAGCGCCAGCGCCTCCATGCGGTCATAGTCAATCTGCTGGTCTTCCTCGCGCAGCCCGTAGGGCACGATGTTGAACAGCTTGCCGGAGAAGTTCACCGGCGCGCCGTGAGTCAGATGCCCGCCATGATCGAGGCTCATCCCCAGCACGGTGTCGCCGGGATTGAGCAACGCCAGATAGGTGGCGATATTGGCCGAAGAGCCGGAATGTGGCTGCACATTGGCCCAGTCGGCGCCGAACAGGCTCTTTGCGCGTTCAATCGCAAGCTGCTCGGCAATATCCACAAACTCGCAACCACCGTAATAGCGGCGGCCGGGATAGCCCTCGGCGTACTTGTTGGTCAGCACACTGCCCTGGGCTTCCATCACCCGCGGGCTGGTGTAGTTCTCCGAGGCGATAAGCTCGATGTGTTCTTCCTGGCG
>PWYF01000172.1 GCA_003567955.1 Thiotrichales bacterium | reverse complement strand
CCGTCACCACACCCAGCAAGGCAACCCCGCGTACCGCCAGCATTCGGGGGTCCGACTCCATCGCCAGAGCCGGCCCGACATCGGTCCAGATGCGTGTCGCCAGCAACATGCCCAGTGTGATCATCGGCCACCAGCTCTCGAACAGCCGGCACAAACCCCAGCCCATCAGGGCATACACCCCGAAAAGCACCCACATCAGCGTGACCACGGCGCGGCCACTGCCCTCCATCTGCCACAGCACGCCAGCCGCTGCCAACAACAGCATTTCAGCCAGCAGGATCAGCAACAGGGATTTGACCCAGGCCACGCCGAGCAAACGCGGCGCCACCCAGGTCAGCAGGAACACCAGCGCCAGTCCGAACTCGGGCAACACAAGCAGCCACTGGTTCAACGGATTATCCTCACCCCACGCGCAAGCGCGCGGAGAATTTAAGGTCTAAAGCGTTAACATGAAGAACAGAAGGCCATGAAGAAAAATATTCACTAATAACAAAAATCTATTACTTCACGACCTTCATTCCCTTCATGACCTTCATGTTCAGCTTTTCAAAGTTTTTATCGCGCTGCGAGCGCGTGTCCTGGCAGCGACAACTTCAAACCTTGTCTTCCCAATACACCGGTGGCTGTGGCCGGCCAAAGTGATACCCCTGGAAACGCAGGCATCCCAGCTCGCGCAAGCGCTCGGCATGAGCGGCTGTCTCTACCCCCTCGGCCATCACCTGCATGTCCAGGCTATCGCCGAGGGCGATAATGGTTTTGATAATGGCCTCATCGTTGGGGTCACTGAGCAGGTCACGCACAAAGGACTGGTCTATCTTGAGCTTGCCCAGTGGCAGCAATTTCAGGTAGGCCAGAGAGGCATAACCGGTGCCGAAATCATCCAGGGCAAAATGCACGCCCCGCTTGCGCAGACTTTGCATGCGCTTGATGGTATTGACCAGGTCGTTAATCAACAGGCCTTCGGTGATTTCAAGCTCCAGCCTCTCCGGATTCACCCCGGTACGCTCAATGGCAGCGTCCAGCATCTCTTCAAAACCCGGGAAACGAAACTGTTCAGGGCTGATATTGACGGAGACGAATAACCCCGCCAGTCGCGGCTTGTCAGCCCAGTCAGCAAGAATATCGCAGGCCCGATTGAGTACCCATTCGCCCAGCGGAACAATCAACCCGCTGCGTTCCGCCACGGGGATGAACTCATCCGGTGGCACTGTCCCCATCTCCGGGTGGTGCCAGCGCAACAGCGCTTCCATCCCCACAATGCCCTGCCCATTGTTGACTTGCGGATGCAGATAAAGCTCAAGCTCATCCTTGTGGATTGCCTCACGCAGGGCGTTCTCCAGCCGTGTACGCTGGGACACGGCCGCCTCCATTTCCGCGCTGAACAGCCGCAATCCCTCGCGACCGGCGGCCTTGGCGGCATTCAGCGCCAGATCGCCTTCCTTGAGCAACTCCCCGGCATTGCCCCCGGCTTCACTGAAAAGAGCAATGCCGATACTGGCCGACAACACATAGTGCCCACCCTGCAAATCAAAGGGCCGGGCAATATCCCGCTGTACCGACAGTGCAAATTCACTCGCCCGGGCAGCGGCTTGATCAGGCGCCTGATCAAGCCCGCCCAGAACCACAACGAATTCATCCGCGCCCAGACGCGCCGCAATATCCGCGGCCTGCAGATGCCGCTCAAGCCGGCCGGCCAGTTCCAGCAACAGCTCGTCACCCGCAGCATGCCCCAGGGTGTCGTTAACCGACTTGAACTCATCCAGGTCAATCACCACCAACGCGCCATTGGTGCCGGCTTGCGCATTCTCCTGCAGCAACTCATCGAGCTGTTCCAGCAATAACCGCCGATTGGCCAGCCCGGTCAAGGGATCAAAATAGGCCAGTTTATGCAGCCGGTCCTCCGCCTGACGACGTTCGGAAATATCCGTGGATATGCCACACAGGGCATAAATTGAGCCGTCCGGGTGAGCCAGAGGGAGCTTGACGGTGAAAAAGGTTTTGTCGCCCTTGTCATCAGCAACAATATTGAACTCTTCACCGGCGTAGCGTTTGCCCTCCTGCAACACCTGACGATCATGCGCCTGCAACTCCGTGGCCGCCGGCCGGGCAAGCAATTCTTCATCGGTCTTGCCAATAATCTGTTCCCGGGGCAATCCCAGCAACTCGCTCACGCGCCGATTCACATACTGATAGCGCAGCGCCGGATCCTTGATATAAATACAGGCCTCGACGCTGTCGAGAATGGTATTCAACCGCTGTTCGCTGCTGCTGAGCTCCTGCGTTTTCTGCGCCACCCTGAGCCTCAATACCTGATTGAACAACAACGCCAGCAACAACAGCGCGCCCAGGATACCCAGCCCCCACCATACGGCAACGGGAATAGCAGCCGACTCCTCGCCCGGTCCCCAGCGCTCCAGGATGGTAAAAAAAGGCGATCCGGCTTCCGCCTGCCAGCGATCCAGAAACCCGTCGATTGCCGCCAGCTCAGCCCGGCGTTGCCCGGCAGGCGCGGCAAAAAACAGCACACTGGGGTCAAACATGATGGGGGATCGGCGCAAACCCAGCTCAATCGCCTGCGCATCGCCATACAGATAATTGGCGGCCACCGCATCGGCGCGGCCCTCGGCCACGGCAGCGAAGCCCTGCTCAAAACCACGCACCACATACCACTGCAGATCCAGGCCGAAGTTGCTGGCAACCCGGGCCAGATACCGTTGCTGCACCGACCCCTCAAGCACGGCCACCCGCCGACCATCCAGATCCAGCAGGCTGCTGATAACAATATCGGACGCCGCGTAGACCTGTGACCAGCTCCGCAGCACAGGGGTGTCATGAAAATCAAAGCGCGCTTCACGCTCTTCGGTGAACGCCACATCCGGCATCAGGTCAAGCTCGCCGGCCGCCAGCATCTCCAGGCAGGCCTGCCATTCGCAGTGCACTGGCACCAGCATCCAGCCCTCGCGACTGGCCATCTCCCGCAGCAGATCCCCAAAAATGCCACTGGGGTTGCCGGCCTCGTCAGCCACCACCTTGGGCGGGTTATGGTAAACCCCTACCCGCAGCGTGGTTGACTCGGCAAATGCCGCGCCAGCTATCAGCCACAACAGCAATGCAAAAGGCAGTGCGAAAAGACTCACCCCAGAGCGAACCATGCGCTCTCCCCGCTTTGGCGCCAGCGGCATCAGGCAACACCGCTCCGGCACACCTTGTTGTTCTTGTCTCCTGCCGAAATACTATAACATCCGCGCTTCGCGCGGGCGCTTAAGGAAACACTGAGTTATTCCTTAAGGTCTAACGTCTTGAGACGTCTTAAGACATAAGACCTGAGACTTTAGACGCCCGGCCGTCAGGCCGGGATGTCAGGCCGGGTCACGCCGTGTCCCGATTCACCGTGTCGGGCGAAAAGGCGGGCAAGCAGACGGCGACGTACTCGGCGCCTTCGGGGGCCGGGGTGCTGTAGCGAACCCATTCGCCCGGGCGAGCCACCACCGCCTGACCGGCAGTGACCGTCAGCACGTCGCCGTTCTCGCATTCCACCTTCAACTCACCCTTGAGCACCAGCGTGATTTCCTCGAACTCAGGCCGCTGGCCCGGCTCTTCCCAGCCAGAGGGCGACGTCATCTTCGCCACACTCACGGCGGCATGCCCACTGTTCACCCGCCCCGCGTATTCCTCAATCCGCTTGGGCTTGTTCCCCGCCGGCTCAATCACCGACGGCGCTTCAATCAACTCTGGCATCATTAACTCCTCTCCGCGCTCCGCGCGGACGTTGTAAGTCTTAAGTCTAAAGTCTTAAGACGTCTTAAGACCTTAGACTTAAGACTTAAGACGCCCTCGCGTTAGCGAGGGCTCCTCACCCTGTATTCGCCCTTTTTATCCTTGCTCGCCGCCATGCGTTTGAGTGAGCGACGATAGGCACGGCTACCAAGCCCGTAAAGCAGCGCCTGCCCACCGGGCACATAGCGCCAGATCAGATAACTGCCGCCACCCAGCAGCTTCAACGCACGTATACCCCAGTAACGTTCGCCGGCATCTTCGATGCCCATGCCCGTCACGTATTCATTACCTGTCAGCCAGCGGCAGGCCTGGTGGAGAAACTTCTGCGCCACGGCAAAGGACACCCCCGGCGTGTCGCGGCTGAAATTACGCGCCACATCATCCAGCACCACCCGGTTACGGGCATCCAGCTTTTCCGGGCGGGCCTGATGCTTGAGGCTGGCGATGAAAAACGCCTGCTGGTCCTGGATAGACCGCGGCAAGAGGTCGTCGCGAATGCCCAGCACATGCCCGGCCCAGCGCCACAGCAGGTTAAAGGAATCCAGCTCGCGCTGGTTAAAGCGAACGCCCATCTGCGCCAGGCTGCGCATATTCACATAGCCGAACAGGCCCAGCGTAATCGCCAGATCCTGCTGGTTGATGGGCACTTCCACCGGATGCGAAAACCGGCCGCTGTCCACCAGAAAGCGGCGGATCGCCGCGTGCAGCAGCCGCACCCGCACCAGCACTTCGTGGGCGCTGCCGCCGGGCTCGATGGTGCCGGGCAACGCCATGCGCAACACCAGCGCCGCGGTCTCGTCCAGCCGCCGGCTGGAGTCACCGCCGAACATGCCGGTCATGGAGGTGATCAGTGTCATCTTGATGAAGATCGAACCGCCCACCAGGCTGCCGGCAAACAGCGCCAGCCCCATGTTTACCGGGAACGCCGCCAGCATTCGCTGACCGGTGGCCATGGCGTCAAAATCCGCCCACTCGGGCACCTGATTGCAGGCCGCCAGAAACTCCCGGCAAAGCGCGTCGCCGCCTTCGGCCCGGCGGCGGGCCTCACCCAGCAGGTCCGTCACCGCCGTCACCGGCCGGTCACCGACCAGCTCGGCCATCACCGCATCGGCCAGCGGATCACCCTCGCGGCGCAACGCATCCAGCCACGATTCGGAAAAGCGCGCGCTGTACGCCAGCGAAGCCCGCGACGGAATCACCCCCAACGCCGGCAACTCACCCGTTTCAGCCATTCATTGCTCCGAGGGCCGCGTAAATGCGATGTGCGCAAAGCGCACGAGCCGTACACTTAAAACCTAAAACCTAACACCTAAAACACCCGGCCAAAGGCCGGGTTACTGCGCACAATACCCCCCATCAACCAGATAGGTATTGCCGTTACAGCCCCCGGCGGCATCCGACAGCAACATCACCGCCATGGCGGCGCACTCTTCGTTGGTGACATAGCGCCCCAGCGGGATGCGCGAGGCAAACATGGCGTGGATTTCATCGCCGTGGCCGGGATTGGCCTGGTCCTCAATGGAGCGCATCATGCGGTTGTCCACCGGGCCGGGATTGAGCGTATTGACCCGGATACCATCCGGGCCCAGCTCCGCCGCCAGGCAACGCATCATACCCACCACCGCGTGCTTGCTGCTGACATAGGGCGACAAGCCCGCCGCGCCGCGCAGACCGGCCACGCTGGAGGTGATCACAATGCTGCCGCCACCGGCCTTGCGCAGGGCGGGAATGGCTGCCTCGGCACCCAGCCGTACGCCATGCACATTGACGTCAAACACCTGTTGCCAGTGCGCATCCGTGCGACTGTCGAAGGGGCCCACCTGGCCCTCGATGCCGGCATTCAGAAACGCGCCGTCCAGCCGCCCGAACTGATCCACCGCCGCGGCCACCATGCGCTCGTTATCCTCACGCCGGGTCACATCCACCGCCAGGCCCAGCGCCCGCTCGCCCAGCGACTCGGCGATAGCCGTCACCGGCCCGGCCTCGCGGTCCGTGATCACCACGCTGGCGCCTTCGGCATGAGCCAGTCGTGCCGTGGCCTCGCCAATCCCGCCGGCCCCGCCGGTCATCACAATCACCTTGCCTTCAAGCGAATTCATAGCCCTGTCCTCTTTAAATTACATGCGCCTGTGCAGCTTACACCCACAGTGCACGGAAAAAAGCCAAGCGTGAACCCCGCTAAGCCGGGCGTTTCCAGTTTTCAGAGGATGCACCGGGGAGGTTTGCGGGCCTGGCGGGTCAGCTTTGCAGTTAATCCTTAAATTCCAGGCGCGGAGGGATAAAAGCATCAACCATGAAGAGCATGAAGAGCATGAAGGGGAAACAAAATACAGGGATCTTACTTGTTCCTTCATGCCCTTCTTTTCTTCATGGT